>URUW01000001.1 GCA_900551205.1 uncultured Collinsella sp.
TAGGAGATCCTCTGGCATGTCGTTGCCGTCGCCTAGGTCGACTGGGGTATTTTCGACATCGACCGTTGCCTCGGCCTCGGCGCCTTCGCCTTCGGGCTTTTCCTTGGCTGCCGTCATACGGGCGACAGCGCATACGTGGTCGTTGTCGTCGACGGTCATCATCTTGACGCCCTGGGTGGCGCGGCCGGTCTGGCTGATCTCGTCGGTCTTGACGCGAATGACCGTCGCGCCTTCCGTCACGATAAACAGCTCGTGCTGCGGGCCCACCGTCTTCATGGCCGCGAGGTTACCCTTACGCTCGGTCATCTGGATGGTGTAGACGCCCTGACCGCCGCGGTTCTGCTCTGGGTAGTCCACAACCGGCGTGCGCTTGCCGTAGCCGCGCTCGGTGATGACAAACAGGTCACCGTTGCCGTCGGTAACCTCCATACCCAAAACGCTCACGCCATCCTTCATGCTAATACCGCGGACGCCGCTGGTGTCGCGTCCCGTGGCGCGAACCTGGTCCTCAGGGAACATGATCGCCTTGCCCGCGGTGGTGGCCAGGATAATCTTGTCGCCCTCGCGCACGCGGCGCACGTTCAGCAGCGCGTCGTCGTCACGCAGGTTGATAGCGATCAGGCCGTCGCGACGGCTGCGGTCATATGCGCTCATCACGGTCTTCTTGACCATGCCGCTCTTGGTGGCAAACATCAGGTACTCGTCGGCCGGGAACTCGCGGCAGCTGATGACGCTCGCGATCTTCTCGCCCTCCTCGAAAGGCAGCAAGTTGACGATCGCGGTACCGCGTGCCTGGCGCGTACCTACCGGCAGCTCGTGCACCTTCAGGCGATAGACCTTGCCCTTGCTCGAGAAGAACAGCACGTACTCGTGCGTGGACGCGATGAACATCTCGTCGATAACGTCGTCCTCTTTGAGGTTGACGCCCGACACGCCCTTGCCACCGCGCTTCTGGGCACGGTAGGCGGCCACCGGAATGCGCTTGACATAGCCGGTGTGGGTGATGGTCACGACCATATCCTCGTCGGCAATGAGGTCCTCGACATCCAGGTCCTTCTCAACCTGGCTGATCTCGGTGCGGCGCTTGTCGCCGAACTTCTTGGAGATCTCGCGCATCTCTTCCTTGATGACGCCCAGGATCTTCTCCTCATGCGCCAGCAGGTCCTCGTAGTAGGCGATGGCGCGGCGCAGGCCGTCCAACTCTTCCTGGATCTTGTCGCGCTCCAGGCCGGTCAGGCGGCGCAGCTTCATCTCGAGGATGGCCGTGGTCTGCTCGGGCGTAAAGCCAAAGCGCTCGATCAAGCGGCTGCTGGCCTCGGAGTCGGTCTGCGAGGAGCGGATGATGCTAATGACCTCGTCGATATGGTCGAGAGCCATCAAGTAGCCCTCAAGGATATGCGCGCGGGCCTGGGCCTTCTTAAGGTCGAAGCGGGTGCGGCGGGTGACGACGTCGACCTGGTGGTCGATGTAGTGCTGCAGCATCTCGCGCAGGCTCAGGCATTTGGGAACGCCGTTGACGAGCGCCAGGTTGTTGGCGCCAAAGGTCGTCTGCAGCGAGGTGTACTTATACAGGTTGTTGAGCACGACCTGCGGAATGACGCCCTTCTTGAGCTCGATGACCAGACGGATGCCCTTCTGGTTGGACTCATCGCGCATATCCGAGATGCCCTCGATGCGTTTGTCGTTGACGAGCTGGGCAATCTTCTCCTGCAGGGTGCCTTTGTTGACCATGTAGGGAATCTCGGTAAAGACCAGGCGGCTGCGGCCGGTCTTGGTGGACTCCACGTGAGCCTTGGCGCGCACGGTAATGGAGCCGCGGCCGGTCTCGTAGCTCTGCTTAATGCCGGCGCTGCCCATGATGATGGCGCCGGTGGGGAAGTCCGGACCGGGCATGATCTGCATGAGCTCGTCGACGGTGGCGTCGGGGTTGTCGATCAGGTAGCAGGTGGCCTCGATCGCCTCGGTGAGGTTATGCGGAGCGATGTTGGTGGCCATGCCGACGGCGATGCCCTGGCTGCCGTTGACCAGCAGGTTGGGGAAGCGCGCAGGCAGCGCCACGGGCTCGGCGAGCGATTCGTCGTAGTTGGGCTGCCAGTCGACGGTATCCTTCTGCAGGTCACGCAGCAGCTCCATGGCGGGCTTTGCCAGGCGGCTCTCGGTGTAACGCATGGCAGCGGCGCCGTCGCCGTCGATGTTGCCGAAGTTGCCGTGGCCGTCGATGAGCGGCGTGCGCATGGAGAACCACTGCGCCAGGCGAACCATTGCCTCGTAGACCGCGAAGTCACCGTGCGGATGGTACTTACCGATAACTTCGCCGACCGTCCAAGCGGACTTCTTGTGCGGACGGTTGGGGTAGATGCCGCTCTCGTTCATCGCGTACAGGATGCGGCGGTGCACCGGCTTTAAGCCGTCGCGCACGTCCGGCAGGGCGCGCGCCGTGATGACCGACATCGAATACTCGATAAATGACTGCTTCATCTCGCGGCCAAACTCCGAAATCTGGAGCTGGCCGCCGTTTATATCCTCGCCGGCCGAGGCGCCACGATCGACTTCGCCAAAGCTCTCCTCGAGCTCACCGTCGTCGTCCTCTTCCTCGTCATCATCGGCATCGGGGTTATAGGCGTCAGGATCGCCGTCCTCGCCCTGCTCAGCACGGGCAAGCAGGCGCTTCAGATCGTCGGGCATGCCGGCATCGCCGGCCTCGCCCATACCCTCGTTATTGTTGATATCGTCTGCCACGTTACCTCCTCATGGTTTGCGTGGTCCATTAGTTCCCTGCCACGGAGACGGCTTTTCCAGGTGCCGCAGATTCGCTCGAAAGAGGAGGGAAGCGTACTTGGGTACGCGACCGACGATTGAGGGCGAAGGTGCGGTGGCTGGGAAAGCCGAACAGGTTAGGCGTCTAAGAAGCGCGCATCGTGCGCGTGTTTTTCAATGTACTCACGGCGATAGCCGACCTCGGAACCCATCAGCTCGCGCACGGCGCGGTCTGCCACCACGGCGTCCTCGATCGACACGCGCTGCAGGATGCGGGTCTTGGGATCCATCGTCGTCGAGGCAAGCTGCTTGGGGTCCATCTCGCCCAGGCCCTTGTAGCGCTGGACGGTATAGCCCTTGCGCTTCTTGGTGATCTTGCCGTCCTTGGCCTTGCCGGCCTCGTCGTTGTCGTCGGGGTTCAGGCCCAGACTTTGGATGGTGTCGCGCAGGATCTCGTCTTCGGGCTGGCGGCCGTTGGGATACACGTAGTGGATCTTGTTGCGCACCTTAATGCCAAAGATGGGCGGGCAGGCAACATAGACGTAGCCGGCATCGATCAGCGGACGCATGTACTTGTAGAAGAACGTCAGCAGCAGGATGCGGATATGCGCACCGTCGACGTCTGCATCGGTCATGATGATGATCTTGTGGTAGCGCGCCTTGGTGATATCGAAGTCGCCGCCGTCGCCGGCACTCGTCGTGACGCCGCAGCCGATCGCGGTAATCAGCGACTGGATGGTGTCACTCGAGAACGCGCGATGGTCACCAACGCGCTCGACGTTCAAAATCTTGCCACGCAGGGGCAGAATCGCCTGGATGTCTCGGCGACGGCCGTCCTTGGCCGAACCGCCTGCCGAGTCGCCCTCTACGATAAAGAGCTCGGTCAGCTCGGCATCGCGCACCGAGCAGTCGGCGAGCTTACCGGGCAGGGATGCCGTCTCGAGCAGGCTCTTGCGGCGGGTCGCCTCGCGCGCCTTGCGGGCGGCGTTGCGCGCCTTGCAGGCCTGTTGCGCCTTCTTGACGATCTCGCGAGCAGGCTTGGGATGCTCCTCGAGGTAATCGGCGAGGCCGTCGGTCACGATCTTGAGCGTGAGCGCACGCATATAGGAGCTGCCGAGCTTGGCCTTGGTCTGGCCCTCAAACTGCGGGTCGGGCAGCTTGACCGAAATAACGGCCGAAAGACCCTCGCGCACATCGTCGCCGGTCAGGTTGGCATCTTTTTCCTTGAGCAGGTTCTGCTTGCGTGCGTAATCGTTGATCACGCGGGTGAGCGCGGTGCGGAAGCCCTCAAGGTGCATGCCGCCCTCGGGAGTGTAGATGTCGTTGGCAAACGACATGACGTTCTCGCCGTAGCCGCTATTCCACTGCAGGGAAACCTCGACCTCGCCCATCTTGGCCACGGGAGCGTCCGGGTCCGATTTGCCCTCGATGTAGATGGGCTCCTTAAAGGCCTCGGGGACGTCCTTGCCCTCGTTGAGGAACTTGACGAAGTCGATGATGCCGCCCTCGTAGCAAAACTCCTCCACGTGGGGAGTCGCCTCGCGCTCGTCGGTCAGCACGATCTTGAGGTTCTTATTGAGGAACGCCGTCTCCTGCAGACGGTTGTGCAGCGTATCGAAATCGTAGATGCAGGTCTCGAAGATCTCGTCGTCGGGCCAGAAGGTGACGGTGGTACCCGTCGAATCCGAGGTGCCCACGACCTCCATCTTCTTGACGGTCTTGCCGCGCGAGAACTCCATCTCGTAGGTGTTGCCATCGCGACGAACCTGAACGACCACGCGCTTGGACAGTGCGTTGACGACGGAGATGCCTACGCCGTGCAGGCCGCCCGAGACCTTATAGGCCGAGTTATCGAACTTACCGCCGGCGTGCAAGATCGTCATAACGACCTCGAGCGTCGGGATCTTTTTAACAGGGTGCTCGTCGACGGGGATGCCGCGCCCGTTGTCGACGACCGTGATGGAGTTGTCGGCGTGGACCGTCACCTGGATCTCGGTGCAGAAACCGGCCATGGCCTCGTCGACGGAGTTGTCAACGATCTCCCACACCAGGTGATGCAGACCGCTGGCGCTCGTCGAGCCGATATACATGCCCGGGCGCTTACGAACGGCCTCGAGACCTTCGAGAATCTTAATCTCGCCGCCATCGTAATCGTTTTCGTTTGCCACACGTCCTCCTTCAGTCAAGAAAATGTGTACAGCCTTACTAGTTTATCGTAAAAAAATACCCTCGGGACCGAGGGTATTTGGCTCTACAAGGCCACCAGATGCGATTTAAGGCTCTTTTTTGCTTTGCACGCCCTTGGCCCACTCGGCACTGGCTCTCATGGCATTCTCGAGGGCCTCGCGCAGTTTTTGGTCTTCGATGGGCGCCACCTGGCGCTCGATCTCGGTGCACTCGGCCTCACTTAGGTCGGCGTGCGGGGCCGGCGGGCGCTCGGTCGTCGCCGGGCGCAGGCGCTCCTTGGCGGCGGGCGGCGTGTGACCGGGCGCGGTGGTTTTGAACACCAGGCCGTCCACATGCGCACCGGCGCGCTCCATGCGCGCGCGGATGATCTCGCGCAACAGCGTCATTTCCTGCGTCCACGAGGGCGAGTCGAGATACACCAGCAGCTCATTGGACTCGGGCAGGTAGCGCAGTCCCGTCACATGCCGCCCCTCGCGCGTGCCCGAGCACACCGCGTTCCATGCGCGATAGACCGTGCGCGACTCCTCGGCGGCCTCCATCTGCGCACGGCGCTTAGGCGTTGCAGCCGCCAGGATGCGCTGGCGCTCTGCGTTCAAAAACCCGCTGAAGGCGACTGTCTCGCTCTCGC
Source organism: uncultured Collinsella sp. (assembly GCA_900551205.1). GTDB lineage: Bacteria > Actinomycetota > Coriobacteriia > Coriobacteriales > Coriobacteriaceae > Collinsella. The sequence continues at coordinate 5,573 of URUW01000001.1, forward strand.
GCTCGTAATTAGCACGTCTCACCCATGCTCACCACCTTGGCTCGATCAAGCAGGTCATCGGTAAAGTACCCCAGGTTGGTCGTGGTTATGACCGTCTGGATATCATCGCCGATCAGCCGCAGGAAAGCGCCGCGACGCTCGCCGTCGAGCTCGCTCATCACGTCGTCCAAAAGCAGCAGTGGGGCGGTGCCCAGGACATCGCGAGCCACGGCAACCTCGGCCACCTTCCAGGACAGCACCAGCGTGCGCTGCTGTCCTTGGCTGGCAAATGAACGGGCGGAGCGACCCGCCACGGTAAACTCAATCTCGTCGCGATGCGGTCCCACCAACGTCACGCCGCGGCGAATTTCCTCGTCGGCATGCTCGTCAAGGGCGGCCAGCATGCGCTCGTACGCCCAACCCTTCAGCTCTTCGCGATCCTCGACCTGGGGCAAAGCCCCCAGCGTGGACGCATAGGTCACGTTGGCGGCCTCACCTGACGCTACTTGCCCGTAGGCAGTGTGCACATGGCCCGCCAGCCGGTCGAGCAGGGCCAACCGGTGTACGAGCAGGGCCGAGCCCGCGCGGGCAATCGAATCGTTCCACGCGCCGAGCATCTCGCGGCAGCACCAGGTCTCCTTGAGCAAGGCGTTACGCTGGGTCACGCAGCGCCCATAGGTGCTCGCAAGATCGGCATAGCGTGCGCTCAGTTGCATGCCAAAGTCATCGAGGGCGGCGCGGCGCACACTGGCGCCACGCTTAACCATGTCCAGATGGTCGGGGCAAAACAGCACGCTCGGCAGAACCCCGCGCACACCGGCGGCAGAGCATCTCTTGCCGTTGCGGCTAAACGAGCGCTTACCGTCCTCCGCGCCCAATCCCATATCAAGCACGCGGCCGTCGCCCTCGATCCTCAGCTCGATCTTGCACGAGCCCGCGCCGTCATGGACGAGCTCGGCTGCGGTCGGATGCCTAAACGAGGCGCCGCTCGTCAGCAGCTGCAGCGCCTCTATGAGATTGGTCTTTCCCGCCGCGTTGGGTCCCGCAAGTATCGTCACGCCCTCGTCCAGGGCAAGGTGATAGCTATCGAAGCTGCGGTAGTGCGCGACGGAAAGATCGCGGGCGAACATGGTCATGGCGCAGCGCTAGATGCGGACCGGCATGACCAGGTACAGGTAGTTGATCTTGTCGTAGGACTTAAAGATGCCCGCCTGCGAGTAGCTCTTGAGCTCCAGCGTGATCTCCTTCTCCTTGGACAGGGCATTGAGGCAGCCGAAGATGTAGTGGTAGTTGAAGGCGATGGTACCCGACTCGCCCTCGGCCTCGACATCGATCGTCTCCTGCGCAAGGTCCTGGTCATTGGAAATGGAGGACAGGCCCATCTGCCCGTTCTCGACATCGATCTCGAACTTGACGGCGGGGTTGGCGCTCGCGATAACGGCCACGCGCTTGAGGGCGGCGTTAAAGGCGGCGACGTCGATCTTGACGCTCGTCACGCACGAATCGGGGATGAGCTGCTTGTAGTTGGGGTACACGCCCTCGATGCGACGCGACACGTAGGTGGTGTTGCCGGCCTCGAAGACGACCTGGGTGTCGGTAGCCCCGATCATGATGGTCGCCTGGCTGGCCATGATGTTCAGCGCGTCGTTAAAGGCGTCAGCCGGAACGTTGAGCTCAAAGGAGCCCTCGAGGGTCGAGGTCTCGACCTGCGTATCGCACACGGCCAAGCGGAAGGAATCGGTCGCCACCAGGCGTACGGTGTTGTTCTCGACCTTCATGTGCACGCCGCCCAGGATGGGGCGAGCCTTGTCGGTCGAGGTGACGCGCCACACGCGGCCGACCATTTCGGACAAGACATCGGTCGGCAGCTCCACGGCACTCTCGATGGCATAGGCCGGAAACTCGGGGAAGTCATTGGCATCGAGCGTGTTCAGCCTAAAAGAGCTCTTCTCGCAACCAATCAGCACCTGGCGCTCGGACAGCTCAAAGGTGACCGGGGCATCGGGGAGGGTCTTGGTGATATTGGAGAGCATCTTACAGGGGATAACCATCTCGCCCTCTTCTTCGACATGCGCCGCGATGCGATGACGGATCGAGATAGTGTAGTTAGAGGTCTGGAATTCCAAGATGCCGTCTTGGGCCTTAACGAGCACGCCCGACAGGATGGGGAGGGTGGATGCCGAAGCGACACCCTTCATAACGACGCCGATGGCTTGTGTAAGCGAGCTCTGGCTGACGGTGAACTTCATCTTTTAATACCTTTCTATAGATATAAATATCTTAATAATAGTAATAGCACTGACGAAACTGTTGATTACTCCCAAAGACGCAGGTCAGACCCAGAAAGAGAATCGACAGCAACCTGTGTGCAACAGGGGTGGTTTTCCACGTTCAAAACCTGCGCAAAACTTTTCATCACCGCGGGTTGGGTTTTAGACACCTTATGCCCGTGGTTTCGACAAGTTTTCAACAGGTGTCTCTATTTCCCTACGAGCGCAGTGTAATTTTATCGCGCAGCGACTTGAGGTCTTCGGTGACGGTGCGGTCTTCCTGGATCATCTTCTGGACCTTTTTGTAGCTCGTACTGACGGTCGAGTGGTTGCGGTTGCCAAATTCGGCGCCCACCGCCGTGGTCGTCATCTCGCACATCTCGATGGCCAGGTAGATAGCGATATGGCGTGCTTTGGCGATATTGGCGTTGCGACGCGGGCCGATGAGCTCCTCGTGCGTCACGCCGTACTGCTCTTCGATGACGGACTGAACCGTCTGGACGTTGATCTTTTTGGCCGATGTGTCGAAGTACTGGCTGGCGATGGCGTCGATATCGTCAAAGGTGAGCTCCCCGCCCTCGCGCTCGCGGTCGCCCGCCTCGCCGGCGCAGCGCTCGCAAAAGCTCTCGAGTTCGCGGATGTTGGTGCCCGAGACCTCGGCCATGTGTTTAAAGTGCTCGTCGGTTAGGTGCCCGCCGTCGCCCCCATAGGCCGCCAGCAGCGAGTCGTCGCCTGCCTCGGGAGCGGCGACGATGGTGTTCTCGTAATAGCGCTGCAAGATCTGGTATTTCATCTCGTATCTGGGCTCTGCGACCAGGCAGAGCATGCCGGCGTTGAAGCGGCTGGTCAGACGCTCGTCCATGCTCAGGTCCTTGGGGGCGCGGTCTGCCGCGATGACGACTTTCTTGTTGTTGCGGATGAACTCGTCCATGAGTTGGAAAAAGTAGTCCACGCTCGCGCGCTTGCCGATGATGTTTTGGATGTCATCGATGATGAGCACGTCCACGCCGTGGTACGCCTGCATGATGGGGGCGTTGCTCTTCTTTTGGCGGTCGAACTCGGTCATCAGGTCGTCCAGATATGCCTGGGAGTTGGCATACTTGACCTTGATCTCGGGCGACTTCTCGGCGAGCTCGTTTTTGATGGCAAGCAGTAGGTGCGTCTTGCCTAGGCCCGATTTGCCGTAGATGAACAGTGATGTGCATGTGCCGCGCTCGTCCGCGAGGGCGGCAAACTTGAGTGCCGAGCGATAGGCATGGCTGTTCTCGGGGCCGTAGACAAAGTTCTCAAAGGTAAATTTTGAGTTCGCGGCGAGCGGGGCTCCATCCGTATTCTGTTCGGCCGGCGCGGTCGGTGCTGGCATGGGTGAAGCGGGGGTCGCAGCTTGCGTGGATTTAGTTGGCGCTCCGCCCTTCATCTGGTTCATCATGCGACGAAAATCATCGGCCGAGAGCGTGTTCTTGATTGCAATGCCCGAATCCGCGCCCGTCGTTGCGTCGTGAGCGATGGGCATGTGCGTGACGGGTGCGTTCGTTGACGTCGCCGCCGCGGTCGGCAACGGTGCCATGGTTTCACGGGAAACATCGCTGTGCTGGTGCCCGATTGTCGGCACGTCGCCTGCGGAGGCCGGCGCCGCCGGGGAAGCAGCGGGGGCCGTGGCGGGCGCCGTCGCGGCAGCGGATTCCGTCGCGGCGCCTTGCGGTGCCACGATGTCGAGCGCAATCGGTGCAAAGGCGATTTCTTCCAGATAGGCCTCAATGGTCGGCTGATGCTTTTTGAGCTGCGCGATGGCAAAGCGCGAGGGGGCCTCGATCGTGAGCGTATCTTCGGTTAGGCTTATGGCGCGCGATTGCCCCAGCATGTTGATGAGGCGTGCATCTTGGCCGTCGCGCTGGCAAAAGGCGATGGCATCCCCCAGGATGATGCTTGCTTCCTCGTCCACTATCTCTCCCGTTCTTTAGCTCTGAGCTCGCACGCGAGCGGCGCCGAGTTCGGTCAGATGGTATTTCTGGCCATGCTTGATGACCAAGCCGGCCTGCGCCAAGTCATTGAGCGTGCGTGACCAAGTGGGGGCCGAGTTTCCAAACGCCCTCGCCAGATCGGTAGCACCGCACGCTTGATTTTGCGCCAGATAGCCCAGCGCGGCGTTGCCGCGATCGCTTACGAACACGTCCGGTTGTGGCTGCGCATACTGATTTGCTGCATTAGGATACATCATTTGAGCTGCTGGTTGTTGAGAACTCTGCATCGGCGGCATTTGCTGTTGAAAACTTTGAGGCCACTGTTGGTAAGGCTGCGGAGGCATCTGCTGGGTCCAGGGGTTGTACTGCTGCTGCGGCATCTGCTGGTACGGCTGCTGATATCCCTGCTGGTACTGCTGCGGGAACTGCTGGCCATACCCCAGTGGCGGCATCTGCTGATATGGATATCCCTGTTGGTACGGCTGATAGCCCATTTGCTGGCCACCCGGCGCCCCCGTCGCCTGCTGCATTGCTGCTGTATCCTGATCCGCCAGCGGCATGGCCTGTGGCACGTTTGGCGGCATCGACATCGACGCCGCCTGGGGCTCTTGTGTAGGAAGCATTCCGGGCTGCTGCATCTGTCCCACGCGGGGCTGCATCTGTTGCGTTGCCATGGGCTGCTGCGCAAAAGCTCCCGGCAGGGGATATGTGGGCTGCTCCGTCTCGGGCCGCACGGCAGCACCGCGCCCGCCGGCGCGTTCGATTTCCTGCACGCGTTTAGGGTCCAGGCTTACCGTAACCACGGTGCCGTTGCCCATGTTGTCCTCGATGGACACGGCCCCGCCGGCGTTTTCCAAATACTCCTGCACCATGGGAAACCCTGCTCCGGTTCCACGGATATAGCGTTTCATCTTGCTGTTTGCGCTGGTAACGCCAAAGTCGAAAGCACGCTCCTTGTCGTCGATGCCGGGTCCTTGGTCAGCAAAGCGGATGGTGTCTCCGCCGTCCAGAATCGAGATGATGGGCTCGGCAAAGTGCGCGTGGATAAAGTTTTCGACAATCTCGCGGATGACCATGAGCGAGATATGGCCACCTTGTTCTTTCATGCACTGGTAGACGGTGTTGGTCGTCTCTTCCAAATACGTGCGGACATCTTGCGGATCAATGACGATCACACGCGGTGTCGACAGCATATCGTCATAGACGGCGATGCGCGCGGCGTACATGGCTTTTGGCGCCTGCGTGGTCGTCTGCTCGCCTTCCTTACGCTCTTCGCGCACGCCGGTGATGTGCTCGTTGTCGGGTGCCGGGTCTCCGGAATCGACCATGGTGTAAAAGTCGTCAGACATGCCGCTCGCAATCTTTCAAAAGGTTTCGAACAAATAGTAGCTCACCGTGCAATGTTTCTCATCTTTCGACAACTTTTCAAAACCTGTTGAAAACTTTGGAAAACGGACGAAAAGTTCTCAACATTGCCAACATGACCTGTTGAAAACTCGATGAAATATCGTGAAAAGTTGCCATGCACCGCTAAATCGAGCTCGGCTTATGGGGGAACCGTGTGAACTGCGCAACCTTTTACCTTTGATTTCTTGACATTTGAACATTGATTTCCCTACAATCTTCAAGCTCACGTGTCTATATCTGCGTCCGCGCCCCCGCGGACACTCGAAATGCAGCAGGAGGAACTTAAGATGAAGCGTACGTATCAGCCTAATAAGCGTAAGCGTGCCAAGACCCATGGCTTCCGTGCCCGTATGGCCACTAAGGGTGGTCGTGCCGTGCTCGCCCGTCGTCGCGCCAAGGGCCGCAAGCGTCTCACTGTCTAGCAGCGATACACACATCTCGCATGAAGACTATTAAGTCTCGGCAAGATTTCGAGCATGTGTTCAGTCAGGGGCGTCGTTTCAATCACCCTCTGATTCGAATGACCATATGTGAATCGGTTGGCGAAGGCGACTCCGGAAGGGTCGCCTTCGTTGGTGCTAAACGGCTCGGTTGTGCTGTCGTGCGCAACCGTTCTAAGCGTGTGATGCGCGAGGCCGCCCGCAGCTGTGGATTTCCCGTTGCGGGTTATGACATCATCTTGTTCGCAACTCCCAAGACGAGGGTTTCTTCGCCTCAGGAGATGGACAATGCATTGCGTTCGCTTATGAAACGCGCCGGCGTTGCCGGGGAGGAGCGATGAGCAATCACGTTTTGCGACGTGTTGCCATCGCTCCTATTCGCATATATCAACAGGTTATTTCGCCCTTATTACCTGACGCCTGCATTTATTACCCAACGTGCTCACAATATGCCGTTCAGGCGATTGAGAAGTACGGTGTTTTGAGAGGCTGCTGGCTTGCCGTGAGGCGCATCGCTCGCTGCAATCCCCTGCACGTCGGCGGTTATGACCCTGTGCCCTAGCGGGCACTCGCTATCGGAGGAAAACTTACATGTGGGATTGGATCGTTAACATCCTTTTTGAGCTGCTCAAGCTCATCCAGACCTTTGCGGTCGACTGGGGCCTGTCCATCATCATCCTGGTGGTCATCATCCGTCTGCTGCTGACGCCGCTCATGCTCAAGTCGACCAAGTCGACGGCCCGTATGCAGGTGCTGCAGCCCAAGATGCTCGAGATCCAGGAGCGCTACGCCGACGATCCCCAGCGTCAGGCCGAGGAGATGCAGAAGTTCTACAGCGAGAACAAGTTCAACCCCATGGCTGGTTGCCTGCCGCTGTTGATCCAGATGCCTGTCCTGTTCGCCCTATTTACGCTGCTGCGTAACCTGCCGAACTACTTTAGCGACGGCACGTTCTCGTTCTTCAACATCCTGCCCGACCTGACCACCACGCCGAGCGCTTCCTTTGCCGATGGCTTTATGGTTGCGCTGCCTGCGCTGGTTTGCCTGATTCTGTTTGCTGTCTTGACCCTGATTCCGCAGCTCTATATGTCGCGCAACCAGACCGGTCAGCAGGCCCAGAGCATGCGCATGATGGCCGTCGTCATGACCGTCATGATGCTTTGGATGGGCTGGAGCCTGCCCGTCGGCGTTCTGCTGTACTACGATGTGTCTTCTGCCTGGCAGGTTGTCCAGCAGATCTTCGTGACGCAGAAGGTTATCGACAAGGCGAAGGCCGATGAGGAGGAGCGCCTCAAGAACGCTCCGCTGCAGGTCGAGGTTACCCGTCGCGAGAAGAAACCGCGTCCGCACAAGAAGAAGTAGTCGGGATATCAATCTTATTTAGGTACCTAATTTTTGGAGTACGTTATGTCTGAACAGATCATCGAGGATATGCTTGAGGAGGTTGCCCCGCAGATTGCGGGCGATTATCCCGAGATTGCACAGCGCTACAAGGCCGGTGAAGAGCTGACCGATGAGGAGCTCGACACCATTGCCGATGTTGCGATTTCCATTCTGCGTTCCATCCTTTCGCACTTCGATGCCGCCAACTCTCCTATTGATGAGTACGAGGGCGACGAGGGCGAGCTGATTTTGGATGTTACGGCTCCTGATCTTGCTGTTCTCATTGGCCGTCATGGTCGTACTCTTGATGCCCTTCAGGTTATGTTCTCTTTGCTGGTGAGCCGCAAGCTTGGTTTTAGGTATCCGGTTGTGGTTGACGTTGAGGGCTACAAGAGCCGTCGTCAGGACAAGGTTGCCTCTATGGCTCAGTCTGCCGCCGAGCGTGCCATCCGTACTCATAAAAGTGTTTCGCTTCCACCTATGAATGCCTATGAGCGCCGACTGGTTCACATTGCGCTTCGTGGCAATGATGCCGTCGATACCCATTCTGAGGGTTCTGACCCTGATCGCCATGTGGTGATTGTTGCTCGATAATCTACTCGAGCATATGCTAAGGGGGCGTGGTTTCCACGTCCCCTTTTTTTGTCAAAAGTTCTTGATACACTGATTTTTGTCAGAAAGGAGCTTCTGTTGTTTGTACTCACCGATCAGCAGGCTGACGAGATGCTAAGTCGTCTAACTTCCTATTGCAAAGAGTATTCCGTGAGAATAACTGATACTGAGCTAAGGAAGTGTATCCAGCATTTGGATTTGGTTCTTGAAACTAATAAGACAACCAATCTCACTCGTATTCTTAACGTAGAAGATGCTGCTGTACTTCATATCCTCGACTCACTTGTTTTGCTCCCTTATATCAATAGGGCTCCTGAGGGTGCTTTGCTCGATATGGGAACAGGTGCGGGCTTCCCTGGTATTCCATTAACGATAACCACGCATCGAAAAGCTACTTATATTGACTCTGTTGGCAAGAAGGTCGATGCTGTCAATTCGTTTGCTCATGCTCTGGGATTGAAATATGGTCATGCAGTCCATGATCGCCTTGAAGAATATGCTCGAAGCCATAAGAAACAGTTCTCTGTCGTAACCGCTCGTGCACTCGCCCCTCTGCCGATTCTTGTAGAGTATGCGGCTCCGTACCTCAAAGATGGAGGGCTATTTGTTATCACGAAGGGCAATCCATCAGATGAGGAGCTTGCTTCTGGCATGTCAGCAGCTAAGATCTGCGGCTTCACTCTGCTTCTGAATGATGCAATCGATTTGCCTGAGGGCTTGGGCCACAGGGAGTTCATTGTTCTTAAGAAGAGTCATCCAGCTTCCGTTTCATTGCCTCGTGCAAATGGCATGGCAAAGAAGAATCCGCTTGCCTAGATGTTTCACGTGAAACATAATGGATACTAACAACTTGCGGTGTTTCACGTGAAACATGGCGGTTGATTTCGAATCGGAATGTTTCACGTGAAACATCCTCCGTTTGACAGCTTTAATACACACCAGGAGGGACCGTGGGATTTCGCGACGCTAAGCGTTCGAAGAGCGCAAAAGACACGCGTATTATTGCAATCATCAATCAAAAAGGCGGCGTCGGTAAGTCAACGACGGCTGTAAACCTTGCAGCAGCACTGGGTGAACAGGGACGCAAGACACTGATTGTCGATTTTGATCCGCAGGGAAACAGCACCAGTGGATTTGGAATTGAAAAAGAAGACCTTAATCAGTGCATCTATGATGCATTACTGAATGACGTGCCGGCAGAATCGCTTGTTCTTGATACAAATTGCAAAAAGGTATTCGTTATTCCGGCGACAATTCAACTTGCAGGCGCCGAAATTGAGCTCGTAAGCGCAATTGCTCGTGAAACCCGCCTCAAAGATTTGCTTGAGCCCATTCAAGACGAGTTCGATTTTATTTTCATTGACTGTCCTCCTTCGCTCGGCCTGCTCACCATCAACGCTTTGACCGCAGCAGACAGCGTTTTGATTCCGATTCAGTGCGAGTATTACGCACTCGAGGGCGTTACGAAGCTGCTTGAGTCAATGAAGATGGTTAAATCGCGCCTGAACAAGGGCTTAGACACTTACGGCGTGCTTATGACGATGTTTGACTCACGTACTTCTCTGTCGAATCAGGTTGTTGAGGAGGTTCAATCGTACTTTGGTGATAAGGCATTTAAGACGCTGATCCCTCGTACGGTTAAAATCTCCGAAGCTCCGTCTTTTGGAGAACCGGTAATTACCTATGCACCTCAAAATAAGGGAGCAAAAGCGTATATGAACCTTGCAAAAGAGGTGATCAAGCGTGCCTAGTGTAAAGAAACGTGGAGGTTTGGGACGTGGACTCAATGCTTTGGTCTCGGAGGCCGAGTATGAGACCGGTGGTTCGGCTGCATCGGCTTCAAATGCCGCATCTGAAACTAAACTGCCTATTGAGGATATCGTTCCCAACCCTAATCAGCCGCGCATTCACTTTAACGAAACTGAACTTCGAGAGTTGAGTGAGTCGATTCAAGAACATGGCGTTTTGCAGCCTCTGTTGGTTCGCAAGCATGGAAACGGCTATGAGATCATTGCTGGTGAGCGCCGTTACCAGGCGTCAAAGCTTGCTGGTCTTGAGGAACTGCCTGTCATCATTAAGGAAGTTAATGATGAGGAGATGCTCGCTCTTGCTCTTATCGAGAATCTTCAGCGTTCTGATTTGAATCCCGTCGAAGAGGCGAAGGGTTATCGTCAGCTCATTGATGCCAGCGGTATGACACAAGAGGCGTTATCAAAGGCTGTCAGTAAGTCTCGTTCTGCAATTACAAATTCACTTCGTTTGCTAGATCTTCCCGAAGTCGTACAGCAGATGATTTTCGAGGGCAAGCTTACTGCGGGCCATGCCAGAGCGATTCTTGCAGTTCCCTATGAGGATGCAAGGATTCGACTTGCTGAGAAGGTTGTTGCAGAAGGTCTTTCCGTTAGAGCGACAGAAAATCTTGCTCCGTTGTTTTCTGCCGGAGAGACGCCAAGGACTCCGAGGCCAGCAACACCTCAGTCATTCAAAACGGCCGCTCGAGTCCTTCGTCAAGTTTTCAACACGAATGTTCGTGTGAAGAGCTCGCGTGGTAAGAACAAAATTGAAATCGAGTTCAAAGACGAAGAAGAGCTCTCCCGTATCCTTGGCGAAATGATTCAATTTGGGCAGGAGGATCAGGATGAAGAGTAAGGTTCTCGCGGCCATTGCATTGGCAACCACCGTCGCCGCTGGTGCTTTTGCTGGTTATAAGATTGCGACAGATGAAGAACTGCGCGGTCGACTGCTGCGCGGCGCTCAGGATATCGTCGATACATCTAAGAAGAAAATGGATGTCATGACCGAAGATGTCGCTATGCGTACTGCTCAGGTGACTAAGAATCCCAAGATTAACCAAGACTGGGTTAACCATCAGTGGGAAAATGTTGGCTATTAGGTACCTAACAATTACTTACCTGTTTTGAAGGGGTCCTTGTCTGATTCATGAGACAAGGACCCCTTATTTTGCCCATAAAACTAACCTTATGTAAATCAAATTCAATAGTATGAATATAAATGAAACAGTCCTGGTTGCATTATTTGCAACCAGGACTGTCGGATGTTTCACATGAAACGTTATGGGGTACAGACTCCCCTATGCGTTCTTTTGGACCTTGAAACGTTGCTTCAGCTGACCGCAGGCGGCATCAATATCATTGCCGCGAGAATTACGGATCGTGGTCTCGATGCCACGAGACTCAAGGCGGCGCTGAAGATCCTCAACCTTATGAATCGGAGACGGCTTGAGCGGGCTGCCCTCGATGTCGTTAAGCTGAATCAGGTTAACGTGGCACAGCGTTCCCTCGCAGAAGTCGCAGAGTGCCTGCATCTCGGGATTCGTATCGTTGACGCCTTCGATCATGGCATATTCATAGGTCGGTCGGCGGCCAGTCTTTTCGGTGTAGAGCTGAAGCGCCTCGTGAAGGCGGAGCAGCGTGTACTTCTTAACACCGGGCATGAGCTTATTGCGCGTCGACTGGATGGCGGAATGCAGGGAAACGGCAAGCGTGAACTGCTCGGGGATGTCGGCAAATTTGCGAATACCGGGAATAACGCCGCTGGTAGAGACGGTGAGATGACGGGCGCCGATACCGATGCCATCGGGGTCGTTGAGGATACGCAGTGCCTTGAGAACCTCGTCGTAGTTGGCAAACGGCTCGCCCTGGCCCATGAAGACAACGCTCGTGGCACGCTCGCCAAAATCGTTGGATACATGAAGTACCTGGTCGACGATCTCTTGAGCGGTCAGAGAGCGCTTGAGGCCGTTGAGACCGGTAGCGCAAAAGGCGCAGCCCATGCCACAGCCTGCCTGGGTGGAAACGCAGACGGAAAGCTTGTTACGACGGGGCATACCGACGGTCTCGACGGAAATGCCGTCGTGGTACTCGAGCAGATACTTGCGAGAGCCATCTTTGGAAATCTGCTTGGTGAGTTCAGTCGGCGTGTCAAAGGCAAAAGCCTCTTTAAGCTGCTCGCGGAAAGCCTTGGGAAGGTTGGTCATATCGTCAAACGAACAAACGTTCTTCTCAAAGACCCATTCGATGAGCTGCTTTGCGCGGAAGGCGGGCTGGCCAAGTTCGGCCACAAGCTCGCGAATATCGTTTTGGCTCAAGTCGCGAATGTCCTGAGATTTAGTCCTGGGATTCATGGAAGCCTTTCGATTTTGGGGAAACGTAGAGGGTATCGCTACAATATGGTATCAGCTGCAGAAATTATAGAGGAGGAGTCTGCCCATGCCGGGTAAAAGCCTAGAGAACATGCACGTAGCGGTCTTGGCGGGCGGTCATTCCGCTGAGCGCGAGATTTCGCTCAATTCGGGAAAGAACGTCGTGGCGGCCTTGAAGGAGGCCGGCTACACTTCGGTGGAGCTGCTCGACACGGCTGCCGATGATTTTATGGTAACCATGGCGACCGGTGGTTTCGACGTGGCGTTTATCGCCATGCACGGCGCCGGCGGTGAGGATGGTGCCATGCAGGGTGCCATGGAGACCTTGGGTATCCCCTACACGGCCTCGGGCGTGCTCGCAAGCGCCTGCGGTGCCGACAAGGAGGTCTCGAAGCTCCTGTACGCCAAGGCGGGCGTTCCCATTGCCCCCGGCCTCGCGCTCGAGGTGGGCGATGAAGTCGATATCGATCATATCGTCGAGGTTTGTGGCGAGCGCTGCTTTGTGAAGCCGGCCGTAAACGGTTCCAGCTATGGCATTTCCCTGGTCCATGAGCCCTCCGAGCTGCCCGCGGCAATCGCCAAGGCGTTTGAGTACGGCGACAAGGTGCTGGTCGAGAAGTGCATCGAGGGTACCGAGATCACCGTCGGCGTGTACGGCGAGGATGACGTGCGCGCCCTGCCGATTGTCGAGATCCGTAAGCCCGAGGACTGCGAGTTCTACGATCTGGATGTGAAATATGTCGACCCTACGGACATCCATCGCATTCCGGCGCAGATTTCACCCGAGAACTATGCTCGTGCCCAGGAGCTTGCCTGTGCCGCTCACAAGGCCCTCGGTTGCCTGGGCATCTCGCGCAGCGATTTTATCGTGAGCGAGGACGGCCCCGTTATCCTCGAGACCAATACCATTCCCGGCATGACCGATACGTCGCTGTATCCGGATGAGATCCGCCACACCGACGACATGACGTTCCCGCAGGTCTGTGACAGCCTGATCCGTATGGGTCTTCGTCGAGCGGGCATTGCATGCTAATCGAGGACGCGGTTTCGTCAGGAACGCCGCAGTTTGTCATCGACTCCTATGCCACGCTTGCCGAACGCGCCAAAACGCAGTCCTTCGGCCTTATCGAGGAAGATGTGATTGTCCTCGATACCGAGACCACGGGTCTTTCGGTGCAGGACAATGAGCTGATCGAGATCTCGGCGGCCCGTCTTTCGGGCCGCGAGGTCGTCGACCGCTTCGATACCTTCGTGCATCCCAAACAGCTGATTCCCGCCGAGATTACCGAGCTCACGAGCATTACAAATGCCGATGTGGCAGATGCCCCGTCGGCCGTTGAGGCCGTCGCCGCTCTCGCCGATTTTGTCGGTGGTTGCCCGGTGATTGCACATAACGCCACGTTCGACCGCTCGTTTATCGAGTCGGTCAAAGGCGGCGTCAACGTGAGCGATATTTGGATCGATTCGCTGGCGCTGTCGCGCATCGCGCTTCCGCGCCTGGCCTCGCACAAGCTGTCTTTTATGGCCGATCTGTTTGGCTGTGACTCGGTATCACACCGTGCCAATGCCGACGTCGACGCTCTGTGTGGCGTATGGCGCGTGTTGCTCGTGGCGCTCACCGACTTGCCCCAGGGCCTCATGGCGCGCCTAGCCGACATGCACTCGGATGTGCCTTGGTCCTATCGTCCTATATTCTCATTCTTGGCGGGACAGAACCCTGGTTCTATCTTCTCTCTCAGCGCCGCTCGTGCTGACGTTCTCAAGGCCGATCGCGTCGACGATCGGGTGGACGCCGACGAACTGCCGGTCCTCAAGATGCCGAGTCGTGAGGAGATTGAGGCAGACTATGCGCCGGGTGGCCTGGTCAATCGCATGTATCCCACCTACGAGCCGCGTGATGAGCAGATCGCGATGGCGCTCGAGGTCCGCGATGCGCTGGTCACGGGCACTCATCGAGTAATTGAGGCAGGCACAGGCGTCGGCAAATCGATGGCCTATCTGGTGCCTTTTGCCGAGGCAGCACGCCGTAACAACATCACGGTAGGTATTGCGACCAAATCGAACAATCTTGCCGACCAGCTCATGTACCATGAGCTGCCAAAACTTGCCGAGCAACTGGACGGTGGTCTGTCATTTTGCGCTCTCAAGGGGTATGACCACTATCCGTGCCTGCGCAAGCTCGAGCGCATGAGCCGCGGCCAGGTCGAGATTACCACCAAGCGCGATCCGGCGGACACGCTCACGGCGGTCGCGGTCATTATGGCGTACGTCTGCCAATCAGCCGATGGCGACCTCGACTCGCTCGGCATTCGGTGGCGCAGCGTCAACCGTCCCGACTTTACGACGGCCTCGCGCGAGTGTGCTCGTCGCCTCTGCCCGTTTTTCCCTGATAAATGTTTGGTCCACGGCGCTCGCCGTCGTGCGGCGCATGCCGATGTGGTGGTCACCAACCATTCCCTGCTGTTCCGCAACGTCGCGGCCGAGGGCAGGATTTTGCCTCCGATTCGTCATTGGGTAATCGACGAGGCCCATTCCATCGAGCGCGAGGCGCGCCGTCAGTGGGCTCGTGTGGTGTCGGCGGACGAATCGCGCGTTCTGTTTGAGCGTCTGGGTGGCTCGAGCACCGGCGCGCTAAGCCAGGTTTCCCGTGATTTGGCAACCTCCGAGGGCTCTACGCTCTATCTGGGCCTTACTGCCAAGGCGACGTCGACGGTTGCGCGCGCGAGCATGGCGATCGCCGGCGTGTTCGATGGCGTTCGCGAGCTCGGCCGCCGTGCCCGTGGGGGTTATGACAATGCCAATCTATGGATTGGCCCCGAGTTGCGCGAATCTGACGACTGGCATGATTTCTTACAGTCGGCCTACACAGCCATCGACGCATTGGAACAAGCTGACAAAAGCGTCGACGCGCTGGTGCAAGCCGTCGCCGCCGACAAGCCCGAGGTTGTTGTCGACCTGGGTGATATCTCGCGCCGCCTGCACGAGCTGGCCGAGAACCTCAAGCTCATCATTGATGGCACCGATGAACACTACGTGTATTCGCTGCAGGTCAATCGCAGGTTGCGTGCCGGCGGAGAGTCAATGACCGCAGAGCGCATCGACATTGGCGAGGCCTTGGCAACTGAGTGGCTGCCCGAGGTTCACACGGCTATCTTTACCTCGGCGACCATGACGGTGTCCAAAAGCTTTGAACACTTTAACCACGCGGTCGGCCTCGATCGCATTGGTGCTTCAACATCCTCATCGCTGCACTTGGACTCGAGCTACGACTTCGATTCGAACATGGCTGTAGTCGTTGCAGGCGATATCCCCGATCCGCGCGATCGTGAAAGCTATCTTACGGCGCTCGAGCGCGTGCTGGTCGACGCCCATCTTGCCATGGGCGGATCGGTGCTCACGTTGTTCACCAATCGGCGCGACATGGAAGACCTGTACGCCCGCGTTGAGCCCAAGATGGCCCGTGCGGGTCTGGAACTCAACTGCCAGCAGCGCAACTCATCTCCTCGTCGCCTGCGCGACCGGTTTATCAACGAGCCGACCTCGTCGCTTTTTGCGCTTAAGGCCTTCTGGGAGGGGTTTGACGCCAGCGGCGAGACGCTGCGTTGCGTCATCATTCCCAAGCTGCCGTTCTCGAGCCCCACGGACCCGCTCTCGTGCGAGCGCAACCTGCGCGAAGACCGCGCTTGGGCACGCTATTCGCTGCCCGAGGCGGTGCTCGAGGTTAAGCAGGCGGCCGGCCGCCTTATCCGCTCGTCGACCGATTGCGGCGTGCTGATTCTGGCCGACCCGCGCCTGGTGACGAAGGGCTACGGGAAGAAGTTCTTAACGTCGCTGCCCACGAGCTCTTATCAGCGCATCGAATCGGCGCAGATCGGTCACTATCTGCAACTGTGGCGTGCACGCCACGAGCGACGCCGTTAAAGCGGGCAGGTCAGGCTCGTCGCCATATCGCATAGACGCAATGCCTGGGCGGGGTCATCCAGTATGCGGATGGCTCCGCCCGCTGCGATTACCTGACAGAACAGCCAGTGCTCTGACCCATAACGCACGGTCACCGTTGCCATGTCTGCCCCGTTTGGCTCAATCGACATGATACCGGCCCAGTCTAGGCGCTCTGCCATGTCGAGCGGCATGAGGAGTTTTGCGCTCTGCTCCGCTTGAGAAAGGGATTCGTGGAGGGACGAGGGAGCGGGCGTGTGGCGCTCCACGGAATCGTCGGTAAGGGTAAGGCCTTCGATTTTGTCCATGCGGTAGGAGCGTTGCGCATCAACTTCGACATCCCAGGCAATCAGATATGTTTGGTCGCCATGCGTCGCGATGCGCAGGGGGTCGATGAGACGCTCGCGCGGCCGTGTGTCGTCCATCGAACGGTAGGTGATGCGGCACCGAACGCCGTCTTGAATCGCGCAGTTCAGCTGTTGCCAGTGCGATCCTCGGGCAACGGTGCCGACGACGCGCTGGTTGTAACCGAGCTCCTCGGGTAGGAGGGCATGCCGGATACGCTCTGCTACCCGAGAGTCGATTCCCATCGATTCGAGTTCATGGTTGAGTACGGCGCCTTCGGCGGCACTTAGACGCAAGGGCAGCACACGACCCGCATCGCCTGTCAGGATGATGCGCTCGCCGTGGCGTTCGCAGATGATGCGTGCGCCCGACTCGCGGTCAGCGAGGGTCGAGACGATATCGATAATTTCATCGAGCGCCGCGCCCGTGATATCAAAACGGCTGCAGATATCCCCCCGTGTCATACCTGTCTCGCCGGCAGCGTAGAGGGCCTCCATGATGTCAATCGCCCGCGAGAGCCTTTGCTCGCTGGTGAGTTTACGCGCGGGCATGCTCATGCACCGTCCTTTCGATGAGGTGGTTCCACGCCAGTTTAAGTGCATCGGGGGCAACGGGTCTCATGCCGTCCATGGCGTGCTCCATGCAAAACGAGGCAGCGGCATTAAGGTCGCGCACGCCGACGGTCCAGGTCCAACCCCCTTCGGTGTGTGTGAGCTCCCCGCGACCGCGCGTAAGGCCACTGACCATGTCGGCCTGGGCTTGCGGAGCAAACGAAAAGGTTGCCGTAACGGGCTTGCAATCGGCAAAATCAAACTCAAAGAACAGGCGATCGTTCAGATTAAAGTCGGCGGGGATGGAGTAAGCCTTCGAGGGGCGCCATGCGCGAACGATACGGTCGCAGCGAAACGTCCTGATTTCGTCGGTGGCGTTGTCGAGTCCGCAAAAATACGCCGCGCCCTCGTGCTCGAACATGCCGTATACGCAGACGGTGCGCTCTTTTTGCTCCCCGTGCCCGTTTTGATACAAAAAGCGCAGTGCGCAGCGTTCAGCGAAAGCGCTCCACACCGCATCGACGGCGGGCGAGCGATGGGCGAGAGGCTCTTCTGCGGTCGATGCACCAGTGAGGTAGGCGATCTTGGAGCGTATGTCTGCAAGCGGCGTGGCAAACGCGGCCGAGCCGGTCGCAAGGGCTTGGTCGATAGCGTCGAGCAAGATGTCCGCGTCGTCTGCAGTGATGAGGCCACCGGCCGCAAACGTGTGCTCGCGATCGATGATCCACGCGCTTTCTTCGGTTTCTTGGGCGCCTGCTGCGCGGACTTCCTTGATCGTGATTCCGCGTTCGAGGAGTTTTTCGCGATCGCGGCGAAACTTGCGCTTATCCGAGTCGATATTGCCCGACCCATAGCCAAGATCGGAATCCAGGACAATTTGCTCTGTGGTCAATGGCTCGGGGGAGCTGTTAAGGACAAAGAACAGATTGAGGATGCGCTGGGCGGTCTTGTCGAAACCGGGCTCCGGCGCCCCCTTTTTATTCGTTACGGTTGTATCGCTTGCCGTCATAGAATCCTCGCATGGGAAGGTGTTTGATGCCATGATTTTAGTCCGATATGGAGATTAGACTATATCCTCGTCCGCTTGGGGCGTTAAGATGCCCAGAATTCGGCCGTTTGCGCCCGCTCGGGGTATACTTTCGACTATATACGGTTCTAATGTGCATGCATTGGGCCTATTTGTCGGATTATGGATGTGGAGCGCACATGGCGAACACCCAGAACTATATTAACCACCTGCTGCAGAACACCGGCATCACGCCGGCATGCAGCGAAGAAGAGCGCTTGGCTGCCGAGGATATCGCTCAGATCTTCCGCAACCACGGCTTTGATCCCGAGGTTCAGGAGTTCAATGCCCCGGCGCCCAGCAGGTTGGCATTTGCCGTTACCGGTATTCTTGCGTTTGCCGGCGCCTTGCTGATGGGCATCGGCGGCGGCATCGGCTTGGTCGGCACCTTGCTGGCCATTGTCGGTGCCGTTCTTTACGTGCTCGAGCGCACGGGCCACCCCGTGGTTCCGCGCCTGGGCAAGACGGGCGTGAGCCAAAATGTCATCGCCTACCACAAGGCCTCGGGCCCGCTCGCATCTCCGCGCAACCGCCCGGTGGTCGTTGTCGCACACTACGACTCTCCCCGTGCTGAGCTGCTCGCCCGCGAGCCTTATGCTTCGTATCGTGCGCTCATCGCCAAGCTGTTGCCCGTTGCCACGGTTGCCCCCGCTGCCGTTGCCATCCTGCGTATCCTGCCGCTCCCCGGCGCGCTCAAGGTTCTGCTGTGGATTGTCGCGATCCTCGCTTCCCTCGTTGCACTTGCCAACGCGGCAAACATCATCTCTAACCGCTACATTCTTCCCTATACGTCCGGCGCGGTGTGCAACAAGTCTTCTGTCGCCGCTATGCTCGGTGTTATGGACAACGTTGCTCCCTTCCAGGGCGAAAACGAGTTTCCCGACGATGTTCCGTTCGATACCTATTTTGGGGAGCAGAAGCGTCGTGCCGAGGAAATGGCGCGCGCAGCGGCGGAGTATGCCGCGGCCCAGCAGCAAAACGACTACGGCAACACCATCGAGTATGAAGAGCCTACCTACGCCGAGGATGAGTTCGGTCAGCCGATTGCTCCCGACGCTCAGGCCGAGCCCGAACAGGGTGAGGCTTTCGACGAGCAGATCGAGGGCTTTGAGGGTGCGTCTGCCGACGAGACGCTGATTGGCGCCATTGTGCCCGAGGATCAGAATCAGGCTGTCCAGGCCGAAGAGTTCAATGACGAGGTTCCCGCTGCCGAGCCGGCGGAGGAGCCTGTCGCGGCCGAGCCCGAGCCCAAGCTCTATCGCAATGCCGCCGGCAACATCCGCTTTGGTTCGGATGCCATCCGTGCGCTCGGGATGCTTCCCGAGTCCTGCACGCTCGATTACGAGGAGGGCGAGGAGCCGACGTTTGAGCCCGAGCCTGCCCCCGTCGTGACTGCACCTGCGCCCGCCGTCACCGTGGATGATGAGTCTGCCGCGGTTACCGCTGCCGTTGCCGAGCCCGAGGCGGTGTCCGCGATCGATCCCGCGGCAGGACTGGACATTTTGGCCCCCGCCGCGCCGGCGCAAGACGTTGCGGACGAGCCTGACGACGATTACGTTGAACAGCCGAGGCGCGTGTCTTACGAGAGCGATACTGATTTTTCGGCCGAGATTCCCGCGGCAACGCCCCATGCCGATATTGCATCCGCGTTCTCTTCGATTGGCGCCAGTGCTTCCAACTTCTTTAAGGGTGCGCTTGCAAAGGGCAAGAAATTTGTCGACGATTTCGAGGAGAAGCGCGCTGCCGCACGCGAGGCTGCCGAGCAGGAGGCTATCGCTCAGCAGCAGGCAGCCGAGGCGGCACGTGAGCGCGCGGCGCAAGAGCTCGAGCAGAACGAGGCTATGCAGTCCGTGCCCGTCGACGCTGCCGAAGCTACAACGTCCTTTGAGTCCCAGCAACCGGCGTCCACGGATGTTGTTGAGGCGACGACGTCTTTCGAGGCTCAGCAGCACGTCGATAGCACCATGTCGTTTGATGCCGCGCAGTTCGATTCCACGATAACGTTTGAAAAGCAAGGCACCGCGATTGCCGAGCCCCTTCCTGTTTCCGATGAGCAGGGCGACGCGGCAGACGATGACGAGCCCATTGATGCTGCCGAGGACGAGTCCGTCGAGGCCAACTCTGACGAAGAGCAATACGCGGCAGCCGATCAAGGTGATTCGGCCGAGGTCGAGCAGGAGGAGGTGCCTGCGGTTTCCGAGACTCCCGAGACGGATGAGTCGAGGCCTTACTCCACGCAGATTTTCACCATGCCGATCCCGAGTGGTTCCGGTGCCACGGTTGCCAATGTCGCTCCCACCCAGGACGAAACGGTCGATTCCCTTATGGCCCAGATTTCCTCCCAAGCATCGCCGCGTCCGCAGATGAATGTTCCCGATCCGGCGTCGGCACCGTCGCCTGCACCCTCCTCGTCTCCGCTGGCTTCGGTCCCCGATCCGTCGCTGCCGTCGATGAAGCAGACAAACGTTGCGTCTCGCACGTCGCTGTTCGACCTTCCCGATCCCTCCGCACAGGTCAACGACCCCTTTGCTACCGCCCAGGGTCCCGAACCCACATCGGCACCCGTTGCGCCTCCTATGCCCGTTGCGTCGGGCGCACAGCCGATCGAGACCATTTCGGCTCCCGCCCCTGCGGCACCCAAGTCTCGCAAGCGCGGCCTGGGCGGCCTGTTCGGTCGTAAAAAGAAAAACGAACAGGACAGCATGAGTGACTGGCTGGGCGTCGAAGACGATTACGATGCCAAGAAGTCCGGTCGCGGCATCGGTTCGTGGGATAATTTCGAGGACGATAACGATGGCTGGAAGGGCGGCGCTACGTCTTCCGACGGCGCTTCTTCCGAAGATATGCTCTCGGCTGTCGCCTCTATGGGTGACGATGAGCTGCTCGGTCACGATATCTGGTTTGTGGCAACGGGCGCCTCGGATTGTGATGGCGCCGGCATGAAGGCCTTCTTGGCTTCGCATCGCGATAAGCTCCGCGGCGTATTCTTCATCAATCTTGAATCCGTCGGCGCCGGTAGGCTTTCGGTGGTGACGGTTGAGGGCGAACAGCAGCTGCTCAAGGGCGATCGCCGCATCATGAACCTGGTCAGCAAAGTGTGCAAGTCGTTCCATGTCGATTGTGGCGCGCTCGAGATGCCCTATGCCAAGACCGATGCCTATGCCGCGCTCGAGGCGAGCCGCCGAGCCCTCACCATCGCCGGCGTGGACGGCACGCGCCTGGCTTGTGCTCGTACCGAGGACGACCTGCCCCACAATGTCAACCCGACGAACATTGCCACGGTATCCGAGGTCGTGACCGAGGTTATCCGCCGTTCGTAGACGGAGCTCTAAGGAGTCAACGTGTTTTCGTATATTAAGCGCCATTGGCCTGTCTATGTGATTTTGACCTTGATTGCCATTGCGTTAGGATTTGGGGCTGCCTACATCGTGGGTGCGAAGGGCTCGACCCCCGCCTCCGCAATCAGCGAAGAGGTGGAGCAAGAACAGAGCACGGGTGCCGATGGGATTCCTGAGTCCGAGCAGGCAATCGTTGATGGTGGATCTTCGTCTGCAGAGTAGATACGGCGATTTAAATGATTGAAAGCGGGCGAGCCGGGGGACTGGCTCGCCCGCTTTTTTCATCGTGCTAGCGGTTCTTTGGGATCGACCTAAGGCGAGCGAACCATAGGGCTGCGGCACCCGAGGTCAGAAGCGCGGTGATGCAAGCGGCGATGGGAACTGATCCTGTTGCCGGTAGGTCCTGCGGTAGGGTACAGCGTTGAATGACACGGTCCTCGTCATGTGACTCAAGTTTATCGCCGCCGCCGTTGCGGCAAAGATCGACGCGCGCGCTGTTGGTGAGTGCGGTTTGGGGCGTATAAGCTGACGTTGCCTGCATGTGCACGGCTGCGCCCCGAGCGTCTGTGCCAAGGATTGCTTTGGCATCGTCAAGGTCGTCGTGCTCATCTTTGAGATCATCACGGGTCCAAGAATCCACATCGCTTCGAGTCGTAAAGTCGGCGGCTACTGCACCGTATTCAATGCGAATGCCCGTTACGACGGTATTGGATGCAAGGTCAAGTTCTTTCGCCTCGAGTGTGGTGGATTCCGTGGTCGAGACATCCGCCTTCCAGAGGTGCCAGCCGTCGTAATCGACGAGGCGGCAATCCTCACCCAGACTCTCTTTTACTTCGTCGGACTCAAGCCAAGGATTTTCGTGCCCATCGTCAAGCGTTGCGTTTGCCGGCCCATCGACGTCTGTCGAGTCCAACGGCGTCGTGCGATACCACACGTTGCACAGACCGTTGAGGTCGCCGATGGCGACGGGGGTTTCGATTGAGACGAATCTCGCCGTGCCGTCTTTGGCACACTCAAGATCATCGGTAATCGTAAACTCATCAACCCAGGTAGCTGAATCGTTTCGAGCGTCGATGGTATAGGAGAAAAGTCCGTCCGTATTGGTTTGCGTCGCGGCGCGTTTTTTACCATCGCCGTTGGCCAGCAGACCCTTCCCGATAGGTTGGACAAGTTCCTGACGCTTGTCGACCTGTCCTTTGATCTCGATGGGCGCATCCTTCATCGCGACGGATTGGACTTCTCCCGTATCCTTTATTTCAAACGTTATCTCCTCGGCAAGGTCATAGGTCCGCGGAGACATCGTTTCGCGCAACGAGTAGGTGCCGGGTGCAAGATGTTCGATGCGGTGTGGCTTGTCGGATGAGGTCCAGGAGTCTATTTCGGTTTTATCGGGACCATATAAGGTGAGCTGTGCACCTTTCACTTCCTGCTCTCCGCTTGCATCGACCTTGGAGATATCAACCTTGGTGTTATCGTCGGATACGTTAAGCCGTGCTTCCACAACGGGTGTTTTCTGGTCGGCATAGGTAAGGTCGACGATATGGTGCGTCCGGTCGAGTAAGAAGCCTGCCGGCGCTTGAGTCTCGACAACCTCGTAGCGTGCGGTGCCAGATCCCAGCGGGAGATCGTCCGCGCGTGCCTCTCCAGTTTCATCCGTCGCGATGGTCGCGACGGTCTCACCGTCGAGCGCGGCAATGCTACCATCGGGGCGCACGATATCACCCGAGGCACGGATCTCAAAGATGGCGCCCGCGAGGCTGCTGCCGTCTACGGCATCGGTTTTAACGATCCTGATGTTTCCGGTCGCGGCGTGGTCATAATACGAGGCGATTGCAATGGGCGTTAGGTTCATGTCGGCGGGTATGTTTACCTCGATCTCTTCACCGACAAGATAGGGCTCTTTGGCCGAAGTTTCGCGTACATAATAGGTGCCCGGCACGAGCGATTCGGGCAGTGTGACGGTGCCGGTCGCGTCAGTCGTAAAGGTGTCCATTACATTATGTGCTGGATACCAGCATGTTTGTGAGACAGGTTTGTGATTGCTGTCGAGGAGTTGGAAGGTGAATCCGGCTAGCGGAACAGAAGCGCCTGTTTGGGCATCGCGTTTTACAATCTGGAGATGCGTCGACAGAGCGTGGTTGTCCACGATATATTGAAGCTCGGCGCCGTCGGAAATCTGATTGGCCCCGACGGTCCATTCCCCTGCACGTTTAAAACCCTCGGGGACGGTTTCCGGAACCTCGCGAACGGTGTAGCCGGCGCGGTCGTATGGGATGGCTCCGTGGACACCGGCGGGTCGCTTGCCTGCGCCGAACCATGCTTCTGACTGATCTTTGGTGGAGGCAAAGCCATAGATGTTTGTGGTCAGTGTGCCAACAACCTGCTGAGAGCTGTTGCTGACAACCTCAAAGACAACACCTCCTGCCGGCTGCTCCAGGCCGGATTGATCGCTATTGCCGTAGTCCTTGAATTTGGAAATCTCAAGGTCAAACGCAATGGGGATATCGGAAACGCGCGATTCGATCTCGACCACGCCTGAATCACCGAGCTGGTCGGCTCCAACGGTATAGGACCAGCTGTCGTTGGCTGGCAGGTAGCCCTCGGGGGCTTTTGACTCATAGATGGTAAAGGTTCCTAGGGGGACATCGGTGAGGGTAGCTCGACCGCTTTCATCGGTTGTGAGGGTTTGCGCCCATCCGGGGGTGGATTGCGACACGCACGTGAACTCTGCTCCCGCAAGTGAAGCTCCAGCCTGGGGTCCGGCATTCGTCGCGGCATCGAGTTTTACGACATGCAGGGTGATGGTGCCGGGTTGTTCATCAACGGCGACCTGTCCACCGTCATTCCCCGTGGTAAAGGCGATGCGATCACGACGGGGGACATAGCCGGCCGGCGCCTT
The DNA here is from genome assembly GCA_900551205.1 of uncultured Collinsella sp. Lineage (GTDB taxonomy): Bacteria > Actinomycetota > Coriobacteriia > Coriobacteriales > Coriobacteriaceae > Collinsella. Next base: position 29,925 of record URUW01000001.1, read on the forward strand.
TGTTTCAACTAGGTAGTATGCCGTGTTGGGCAGAAGTACTGCCTGCGCTCGACCGTTGCTGTCCATCTGGATGGTGCCGACACGCGCGCCGCTGGCGCTCTCAAAAACATCGAATGTTGCCCCGGTAAACTGATAGGTATTGTTTCCGCTGGTAATAACGGTGTTAGCAGACTGCTTTTGGAAGGAAACAGAGACCGCCGGCAGTACATAGAGCATGTCTTGACGTTTGCTGCCGCCCGATACGGCCCCTAGATAGCGTCGCGCGCGGTGCGGAGCGGCTTTGATGCTTCCTGATTTTGCGCTGTCGTGGAGCCACCGCGCAGCCGCCACGACTTCATTGTCGGCGGTAAAGTGTCCGCTCTTGGTTTTACCCTGAGCGGTCGTGTAGGAGTAGGTGCCGTCGACATGGGTAGTGCCGTTGAGCATCCATACGGCAAGCTGGGTGGCGGCGCGGGCGCGATCGGGTGAAAGATGGTAACCGCCAAACGACGTGGCGGTGGGATATCCGTGACAAACGATTGCCGCGAACTCGTCGTCGAGCCACACCCAGCCTTGATCAAAGTTGAGCCATGGGCCGCCCGGCTTGGTGGGGCCGGGGCGCTCCTGGTTCATGCAGTAGGCAATCGAGGCGTCTTGAGCTTCATACTTGCCGATGAAGAAGGGCCCACAATCATCGCTAATAGTGCGGAAGCCGAGCTGGTCGTAGCCATCGACGGCAAATGCGGCTCCCGGTGCCAGGCAGCCGAAAAGCAGGAAGAGGAGCAGGAGCAGCGGGCCTGTTGCGATTGCGCTGTGGACAGAGTGCGTGGGTGCGTTGGACATGGCTGCTCCTTATCCCTCGTGCGCCGCACGGGGAGGCTGCGACGCGTAGGATGAGGCTACCCCCGAGGTTCATGCGGGTAAGTACCGGAGCCTGACCAAAAGCTTGCCCAATTCCTGACAAATTGAGCTCAAATACAACAATCAAGCAAAAGCGCAGGTAGAAGATAGGGAGAACAGGAGGTCAAAGGTCCTCATCTCCACAATTGACGCGATTTTCAAACGAATCTCCACAGCTAAAACAAGCATCGCCACCCTTGTATCGAACAAGACAACCGCGTTATACTAGCCAACACACAAGCGGGCATCGCCAAGTGGTAAGGCATCAGCTTCCCAAGCTGACACTCGCGGGTTCGAGTCCCGTTGTCCGCTCCATTCGAATTTCAGGCACGGTAACGTTTCGTTACTGTGCCTTTTTCAATAAAGTGCCGGGACTCGAACCCGACAGGGTGCGAGCGTTAAATAAACGCGAAGCGTTTATAGCGAGCAGGCAAGGTCGCCGATAGGCGACCGCAGCCGGTGCGGATTTGCGAAGCAAATACGCGGACGTCCCGTTGCCCGCTCCATCGAGCGCGGGAGACCTTGGGACGGCCAATTCAACAAAGTCTTCCCCATCGTCTCCGTGAATCCGAGGAGATCGACCGCAGCCGGTGCGGATTTGCGAAGCAAATACGCGGACGTCCCGTTGCCCGCTCCATCGAGCGCGGGAGACCTTGGGACGGCCAATTCAACAAAGTCTTCCCCATCGTCTCCGTGAATCCGAGGAGATCGACCGCAGCCGGTGCGGATTTGCGAAGCAAATACGCGGATGTCCCCATGCCCGCTCCAATTCCAAAATGTTAGGTTAATGCCTGCTGCCCATACTCGCACCCGCGCACGGTACAATGGTTGAGTTACGACCAACGTGCCAATAACCAAAAAGGAGCCGCTATGATCGATCGCTATACCCGCCCGGAGATGGGACATATCTTCTCCCTCGAGAACAAGTATGCCATTTGGCAGGAGATCGAGGTTCTGGCCTGCGAGGCCCAGGCGGAGCTCGGCAAGATCGGCATTTCTAAAGACGAAGCCCAGTGGATCCGCGACCATGCCAACTTTGAGAAGGCGAAGGTCGATGAGATCGAGGAGGTCACGCGCCACGATGTCATCGCCTTCCTGACCAACATGAAGGAATATATCGACGCCGATGTTCCCGAGGGCGAGCCCAAGCCTAGTCGCTGGGTTCACTACGGTATGACCAGCTCCGACCTGGGTGATACTGCTCTGTGCTATCAGCTTACTCAGGCGTGTGACCTGATTATCGAGGACGTCAAGAAGCTCGGCGTGATCTGCAAGCGCCGCGCCTTCGAGGAGCGCAATACGCTTTGCGCTGGCCGCACCCATGGCATCCATGCTGAGCCGATGACCTTCGGCATGAAGTTTGGCTCTTGGGCATGGGAACTCAAGCGCGACCTTGATCGTCTTGAGGATGCTCGCAAGAACGTTGCCTTCGGTGCCATCTCCGGTGCCGTCGGCACCTACAGCTCCATCGAGCCGTTCGTCGAGGAGTACGTCTGTGAGCACCTGGGTCTGGTTCACGACCCGCTGTCCACGCAGGTCATCAGCCGCGATCACCACGCCTATCTTGCCGGCGTGCTTGCCACTACAGCGGCCACCTGCGAGCGCATCGCGACCGAGGTCCGCAACCTGCAGAAGACCGATACACTCGAGGCCGAGGAGCCCTTCCGCAAGGGCCAAAAGGGCAGCTCCGCCATGCCACACAAGCGCAACCCCATCACCATGGAGAAGGTCTGCGGTCTGTCGCGCGTCGTGAAGTCCAACGCCCAGGTCGCCTTCGACAACGTCGCCCTGTGGCACGAGCGCGACATTTCACACTCTTCCGCCGAGCGTGTCGCCCAGGCCGATAGCTTCATCGCGCTTGACCATATGTTCCAGTGCCTCATTCGCGTTATCGACGGCCTGCAGCTGTATCCGGCCCGCATGATGGCCAATCTCAACAAGACCCGCGGCCTCATCTTCTCCTCCAAGGTCCTGCTTGCCCTCGTCGATACGGGTATCACCCGCGAGGATGCGTACGCCATTGTGCAGGAGAACGCCATGGCCACCTGGCACGAGGTGCAGGATTGTGTCTCTGGCCCCACCTTTAAGGAGCGTCTCGAGGCCGATCCGCGCTGCACCGTCAGCCAGGAGAAGCTCGACGAGATTTTTGATCCGTGGGACTTCCTCACCCGCATCGATACGGTCTTCGATCGCCTGGAGCAGCTGAACTTCGAGTAGGGTTAACCTAATTCGACCGCTTGCGGATGCATTTCAACCTTTGGCGCCTTGCCCGTCTTGGGCGAGGCGCTTTTTTTACTGTCGCATATGCGCCCGGGTAATAAAATGAACTCCGACTGCTGTTTCGATGAAAGGGGGCACGTGCCCAGACGCATCAAGCGGGCCACCATCGTCTCGTTTACGCTCATACTCCTTGTTGCCGTCTGTGCGGGCGCCCTGACGTATACCGTTCGAAGCAGTTCTTCCTCCTCGAATGAAGCCGATAGGGATCTCCCGGTGCTCAAAATCGGCGTTACGGATAACGACCCCTATGTGTATGTCGATAGCACGGGCGATTACGCCGGTATCGATATCGACATCGCCCGCGAGGCCTGCAAGCGTGCGGGGCTCAAGCCGCAGTTTGTCGATATTGACTGGAACGATCGCGACCGGCTGCTCAAAAACGGTGATATCGATTGCCTGTGGTGTGACTATTCTCCCTGTTATCGCGAGGATAAGTATTACTGGACCGAGCCGTATCTAACCGTGACGGTCTCGGTTGCCGCCAAGAAAACGAGTGGCATCAAGTCCTTGGCACATCTCGATGGAAGTAAGACCATTGCGGTGATTGCGGGTTCGGTGAGTGAACGCCGATTGCTTGCGGGGGATCTGGGGGTCTCGTCGGACGTTCAAATCAAATCATATGGCTCTGCCGAACTCTGCAAAGCCGCTCTAGTCAAAGGGTACGTTGACTGCTGGATGGCGGATGTCCAGTCGCTTGACCGACTCGTTGCTCAGTATCCCGGCGTTTACCGTGTGTTTGCCGACAATGTTATGACGGTTGACCTGGGCGTCGCGTTTGATGACAGCTATGAAGGATTGGTCGTAAAGGATCTCAATACCGCGCTGTTCGACATGGATCGAGATGGCACGATTGACCGTATTGTGGGCAATTACAAGACAGGAGCGACGACGCGCGGGCAAGGAGGAAATTCATGACAACTGATGAGCACCGCTTGAGTCGAAAGACTCTGAACGTCATAGCTGCCAGCGTTATTGTCAGCGCCGTCTTGTTAGGCCTGTTGTATACGGTTGGAACCCATCGCTGCCTCGAAAAAACGCTTGGGTTTGGCCAAGAAACCATGGTGTTTTTGGAGAACGCTTGCGAAAAATATGACCGCTACGAACAGGGGAGAAAAACCGAGGCGACGCACGATTTGCTCGCCGCGGTTGAATCGTTTGCGACGTTCCTGTCCTCTGATCGCGTTGAGGTTAACGACGATCTTATCGAGCAATTTGTCCATGCCGAGAACCTTTCGGGGCTGATGGTCATGGACTCCGATGGCCATATGGCTGCCCACTACGACATCGATGGTCGCGATCCGCTCATGTTGTGGCGAGATGAGTTGGCCTGTTCGCCGGTCGCATCGATGTATCAAGGTTCCAAAGTGACCTACTCAACTGTCGATGAGCGCCGTGGTGTCGTTTTTGCCGTCTGTGCTGTTCCGTATGGCGACGGCGTTGCCCTGGCATACCGCTCACTTGTTTCCGATACGGCGGACGACTATTCATATGCCATAGCCGACGTGCTTTCGAACAGTACCTTCCACCAGGGTCCCACGGTGCTTGTTATGGAGGATACGGAGATTGTCTCATCCAACAGTGCCGATGCTGACGTGTCGCTCGCCCGACTCCTCACCAGCGTAGGAGTTGAGTGGAAAGACGACGGCCTGACGCGCATCGAATATCGAGGAGACGAATGGTATGCCGTGCGTGCGGCATATAAGGACTACCGCCTGTTTGCACTATATCCCAAATCTGAGGTCATGTCTGACAGGATTTCATTTGTCGCCGTCGGCGTCTTGGTGTGTCTTGCGTTTTGGGTCGTGGTGCTGTTGGCTCGAAATATCGTTGACCACCGCAATTTGGTCGAAAAGGATAAACAGCTCGGCATTATCAATGCCATAAGCGCCATCTACGATTCGACCTTCCTTTTGCATCTCGACACCCTCGAGATCGAGGGGATCAATATGTCGCCGGCGATAGCGAAAATATTTGCCGAGCACAGCGAGGCATATGACTTTATGGACACGGTCTGCCGGGATATCGTGAGCCCCGAAAGCCGCGAAGCGGTTGTGGGACTCGTAGATATAAGTTCGCTTCGTGAACGTATGGAGGGCGTACCGTACTTGGCTGCCGAGGTGCGAGATTGTCGAGGCGCTTGGTACTCGCTACAGGTTGTCCCCCAGCATCGCGATGAGCAAGGCCGGCTGGAGTCGGTCGTCGTGGCGACGCACAACATATCGATGGTCAAGCATGCCGAGGAGCTGTCATATCAAGACAAACTGACGGGGCTTCGCAACCGCAACTATCTTGAATCGCGCGGAGATAGCCTGGTAAACGAGGACTTGCCCGTGAGCGTGATTATGTTGGACTGCAATTATCTCAAGCGGACCAACGACATCTATGGTCACGAGATGGGGGATGAACTGCTGCGACGGACGGCGTCCGTGCTGCGGCGGGTGGCTGGTGCGGATTATCTGCCGATGCGCCTTGGCGGCGACGAGTTTTTGCTGGTTTGCCCCCATACTGACAACGAGCCTGCGCTCGGGCTGGAACAGGATCTTCGTCTCGGTCTTGCCGCGGTAAGCGATGAGGCCCTGACGGTCAGCGCATCGATTGGCGTGGCGACCGTCGAGACGGCTGGAAATACGCTGGCCGATGTATATCGTGTCGCCGACCACAATATGTATCGGGAGAAGCGCACGGTCCACGCACAGGGTGCGGACTGCTAATCTTGCCCCCGCGAGTCCATGCATCGTAGGATGTTGAATCGGTGCTTGCGATAATAAGTCGGCCCAGGCGGGGATAATAGACGTCTGAAATTTCTTTCTGAGAGGGGATCTCAATGATTAGTTTTGACTACAAGCCGCAGGGTGTATGCTCTCGCAATATTCACCTCAATCTCTCTGACGATGGCAGCAAGGCGCTGGGCGTTGAGTTTACCGGCGGCTGTGACGGCAATCTCAAGGCAATCTCCAAGTTAGTCGAGGGTGCTCCTGCCGATCGCGTAATCGAGGTTCTCGCCGGTAATACCTGCGGTATGAAAAAGACCTCTTGCGCCGATCAGCTTACGCGCGCTATCGAGGCCGCTCGCGCCGAGATCGCCTAATGGGTATCGCCGACCACATCAAGAATGGAATATCGCGCCGTGGCTTTGTGCTCGGCGGTGCTGCCGCGGGCGCTGCCACGGTGCTTGCCGGTTGCTCGAAAAAAACGGGCACCAGCGACGATGCCGCCGGCGAGCCGCAAGTTATCAAGGACGATTCGAAGATTGTCTCGATCACTGATGAGTACGAAGCTGTTGATATCGATCTTGAGCCGGCGGCGTCGTGGACGCTGCCGCTGGGCACGCTGCTGTACTACTGCGATGGCGACTACGCTGCCGCGATGATGGCGCCTGCTTCTGCCCTGCATGCCAATACGCTTGGTGTGCTCAACCTGGGCGATGGCTCGCTTACCACACTTATCGAGGATCCCGTTGAGGGAACCGGTTATGCGTTTTACGACGTTCGCGCGGGTGATGGCGTGTTCGCGTGGGTCGAGATGAACTTTGCCAATGCGTCTTGGAAACTCTATGCGCAAAACCTTGCAGGCTCCTCCCTTACCGGCAACGCTGTCGAGCTCGATCGCGGTGGCGAAAATTACGATCCGCCGCTCTTCACAGCGTATGGGTCGTCGGTCATCTGGTATAAGATGCCCTCGTCCGGCGGCAGCAAGACGAGTAACGATTCGTACTGCTACCGTCAGTCGCCCAGCGAGTCCAAGCCTGAGACTATTTGGAAGTCGACGGGCCGCTTCGCATCCGCCCCGCGTGTGAGCGACGGCATCCTGACCATCTCGCCCCGCGTGCACAATGATGAGGGCGTCTATTACGGTATGACGGCGATCGACCTGACTGACGGCAACAATACGAAGCGAGCTCAGCTGGTGCTTCCTTCGTCGGTTTCGCCTTTCGAGGCCGTGTATATGGGCGACACCTTCGTGTTCTCCATTGAGGCGACGTATAACGGTGTGGGTAGCCTGGGCAATATGGGCACCTATATCGGTAACGAGGGCGGGCCGTACCTCTTCCTTTCGCGTGAGCCGCTCGCGTGCGTTGCGGGAAGGAAAAATAAATACCTGGTTAAAGTCCAGGCGTCGCATTTTTTGATTGACACTTCGGCTAAGACCTACGGCTCGCTTCTGTCGCCCGACCGAGCCCTGGAGTATGGCGATTATCCAGCTACGGCGGGAAAATCGGACTCATTCCTTACGTACGCCACGGTGCGCAACAGCCAGGGTATACCAGAGACGGTCACCGCACGCCTATTCTCTCTTTAAGCTTAGAGGGGTTAAAAAGGCGCCAACAGGGGAATAAGCGCGTTGTAATTGTGAGTACCGCCCGCCGAGCTGCCGCGTCATAGTGGCATCCGGCGGGTTCAGGTGCGTTAAAATGGGCTTGTTCTTAGCTAATTGAGACAGGGGGGCCGTGTTATGGCTTCAGATGCAAAAAAGATTCTGCTGGTCGAGGATGAGAAGGCAATCCGTGACGCCGTCGCTGCCTATCTCGAGCGCGAAGGCTACTGGGTTGTGGGCGTCGGCGACGGCCAGTCCGCGATCGAGGAGTTCGAGAAGCATCAGTTTGACCTGGTCGTGCTCGACCTTATGCTCCCCAAGATCCCCGGCGAGCGCGTTTGCCGCACCATTCGCGATACCTCGGATGTCCCCATCATCATGCTGACGGCTAAGGGCGAGATCGAGGACCGTATTATCGGTCTTGAGCTCGGCGCCGACGACTATCTGATTAAGCCGTTCTCGCCGCGCGAGCTTGTCGCGCGCGTACGCGCCTTGTTCCGCCGTGCCCATCAGGCCGACGAGCCAGCCGTCGAGGTACTCGACTTCGGCGATCTGGTCATCGATATCTCGGGCCACAAGATTTTGGTCGAGGGCAAGGAAGTCGACCTGACGGCTTCCGAGTTTAAGCTGCTCACCACGCTTGCCCGTCACCCCGGTCGCGTCTACAACCGCATGGAGCTGGTCGAGAAGGTGCTCGGCTACGACTTTGAGGGCTATGAGCGCACCATCGATAGCCACGTGAAGAACCTTCGCGCCAAGCTGGGCGATGATCCCAAGAAGCCCAAGTGGCTCTACACCGTCCACGGTGTCGGCTATCGCTTCGAGGCTCCGGCCAAGACCGATAAGTCGGACGAGAAATAGGGAAATCACATATGACACCTGCGCGCTTTGAAATCGGACAAAAGCACAAGCAGGAGAGCGAGGCGGGTTCCAAGGCTAGTTGGAACACGCCTCGTTCCGATTCACGGCCAACGATGAGCTATCCCTCGCGCATGGCACTTGCTTTTGCTCTGACATCGCTCATGACGGTATTGGTGCTGGTGGGCGTGGTCTCTGTTGTGTGGGGCACGGTCTTTTCGGATTACACGCGCTCCAATATCGTTGAAATCGCAAATTCCGCTGCCGAGAAGTTGGCAACCTCATATGAGGAAAACGGCTCTTGGACCGCGGGGGAACTGCGCACGGTTGCAACGTCGAGTTTGGTTTCCGACGATCTGGGTATGCAGGTCGTCAATAAAAAGGGCGTGATCGTTTATGACGATTCCTGGCCCTCGGCAAGCGCCACCGCCGATGTACGCGAAAACCAGGCTACGACCGACGAAACGAGCGGCAAGAGGGCATCGCATAGCCCGGTCTCGTCTGCTCCAACCGACTCCGATAGCGTTGCTAACGTCGAGATTGTAACGTCTTCCGGCGAGCATGTCGGACAGGTAAAGCTGTGGGCCATCGGCTCCGACGCTCTGCTCACCAAGGCGGACACTGCGTTTAGGGAGAAGACCTTTAACGCCATGGCCCTCGCCGCGGTTGTTGCAATCTGCATTTCGGTCGTTATCGGATCGCTCGTGTCGCGCATGCTCACCAAGCCGATTCATCGCATCACCAGTACCGCAAAGCAAATCCGTGACGGCGACCTGTCGGCTCGCACGGGACTGCGCGGTGATGACGAGATCGATCAGCTGGGTGAGACCTTCGATGAGATGGCCACTTCGCTCGAGAAGGATATGAAACACGAGAAGCGCCTGACCTCAGACGTTGCACACGAGCTTCGCACGCCGCTTATGGCCATGCTCGCAACGGTCGAGGCCATGCAAGATGGCGTGTATCCCACCGACGATGAGCATTTGGAGACCGTTGCTTCCGAGACGCGTCGCTTGGCTCGTCTGGTGCAGCAGATGCTCGACCTGTCGCGCATGGAAAACAGCACGGCTCCGCTCAACCTTGAGCCGGTGGACATGGTTCCTTTCGTGCGTTCCATCGTCAATGCCCAGGAGCGCCTGTTTGTCGACCGCGATCTGCGCCTGCGTTTTGCGGACGAGACCCAGGGTCACGACGATGTCGTCGAGGCCGATCCCGACATGATCACGCAATGTGTTATCAACCTCATGAGCAACGCCATGCGCTACACCCCCGAGGGCGGTTGGGTCGTGGTGTCGGTGCTCAGTGACCGCAAGCATGTCAGCATTGCCGTTTCTGATACCGGCATCGGTATTGCCAAGGACGATCTGTCGCGCATCTTCGGGCGGTTTTGGCGCGCCGATGCCAGCCGCGCCCGCGAAGCTGGTGGCCTGGGCGTTGGCCTCGCCGTGACCAAGCAGATCGTCGAGCGTCACCATGGCTACATATCCGTGGAGTCGGAGCTTGGAAAGGGTACGACTTTTACAATTCATCTGCCCCGCGAGCACACGGCAGACTCGGCATCTACTACAATGGAGCACTAGCTTTTCGCTATTCGGTGAAGGAGGGGCTGCGTCCCTGCCGCTCCGAGTTTGCGAAAACATGCGGGAAAGAACCCGCATTTCTGTCGTATTTAGGTAAGGAGTGACTCACGTGACAACGATGGAGCGTCGTCCGGATTCCCGTGGCAAGGTTCGTGATATCTACGATGCCGGTGAAAACCTGCTGATGGTCGCCACCGACCGCATTTCTGCGTTCGACTTCATTCTTCCCGACGAGATTCCGTTTAAGGGAGAGGTGCTCAATCGCATCTCGGCATTCTGGTTCGATAAGTTTGCCGACATCGTCCCCAACCATCTCGTTTCCATCGACCCGGCGGATTTCCCCGAGGAGTTTGCTGAGTATCGTGACTACCTCGCTGGCCGCGCCATGCTGGTTAAGAAGGCCCAGACGATTCCCATCGAGTGCATCGTCCGCGGCTATCTGACCGGTTCGGGCAAGAAGACCTACGACGAGAACGGCACCGTCTGCGGCATCCAGCTGCCTGAGGGCCTGACCGAGGCTTCCAAGCTTCCTGAGCCGCTGTTCACGCCGTCCACGAAGGCCGAGATCGGTGACCACGACGAGAACATCTCGTTCGAGCGTTGCTGCGAGATCGTGGGCGAGGACATCGCCACGCAGATTCGCGACCTTTCCCTCAAGATCTACAAGGCCGCTGCCGAGTACGCCGCGACCCGTGGCATCATCATTGCCGACACCAAGTTCGAGTTTGGTGTCATCGATGGCAAGGTCACACTGATCGACGAGTGCCTCACGCCCGACTCCAGCCGTTTCTGGCCTGCTGCCAGCTACGAGGAGGGCAAGATCCAGCCTAGCTACGACAAGCAATTCGTCCGCAATTGGCTCAAAGCCAACTGGGATATGACGGGGGAGACCCCGCACCTGCCCGCCGAGGTCATCGATGGCACGTCCGAGCGCTATCGCGAGGCCTTCCAGATCATCACGGGCGCCCAGTTCACAAGCATGAAGGAGAACGCATAAGTGAGTACCCGTAGCGCCACGAACAAGCGCACGCAATCCCACGAAGTTACCGGGGTTGCGCGCAAGTCTGCCGCATCTGCTAAGCCCGCCCGCCAAGCAGCGAGCTCCGTTCGCGTCGTGCCGGCTTCGTCTAAGGCACGCCGCAAAGAGCTCGAGAAGGGCGAGAACCTCGAGGGCCTCTCTAAAGAGGAGAAGCGCGCCCGCAAGGCTAAGCAGCGCGCCAAGGAGGACCGCATCTATACGGTGTCGAATATCCTCCTCAAGCAGGACGAGGACTACACCAAGCGCCGTCGCATCTGGTGGATTGTGCTCGCCATTGGCATGGTGCTCGTCGTGGCAATTGGGGCCTCGCTGTACTTCGCTCCCGCTGGCATGGTGTCCAGCCCTGTCCAGATGGTCGGCATCGTTTTGTCCTATGTCATCATTTTGGGTGACTTTATCTACGACTTCGTTCGTATTCGTCCCCTGCGCAACATGTACCGCGCGCAGGCCGAGGGCATGTCCGAGAACAAGCTCAACGCCCTTATCGAGCGCTCGGCTGCCGAGGAGGACAAGAAGGACTCCAAGAAGAAGTAGCGTTTGCATTCATACTTATCGCTAAGATATAAGGCGCGTCGTTTTTGCGGCGCGCCTTTTTACTGTTCTATAGATAGATGGAGTGGCACATGATTCGAGCTGCCCTGACGGTCGAAGAGGCTCTGGAGGGCATGAAGGCCCTGGAGCCCAAGATTAAAAACTACGCGCGCCTGGTCGTCCGCAAGGGAGTAAACGTCAAATCCGGTCAGGAGGTCGTCGTTCAGTCTCCGGTCGAGTGCGCGCCTTTTGCCCGCGTGGTGGTCGCGGAGGCCTATGCCTCCGGTGCCGGTCACGTGACGGTTATTTGGGCCGATGACGCCGTGACGAGGCTCACGTACGAGCATGTCGAGAAAAGCTATTTTGAGCAGACGCCCGAGTGGAAGCGCCTGCAGCTTGATTCACTGGCCCAGGATGGTGCCTGCTTTATCTTTATCGAGGGTGCGGACCCTGCCGCTCTTAAGGGCATCGATCCCGCTAAGCCTGCTGCAGCTTCTAAGGCAAGGAACACGCAGTGCAAGGTCTTCCGCCGCGGACTGGACTACAACATCAACCCGTGGTGCATCGCCGGCGCGCCGGTCGTTGCCTGGGCGCGCGAGGTGTTCCCGGGAGACGCCGATGAGGTTGCAATCTATAAGCTGTGGAATGCGATTCTGCATACCGCTCGCGCCGATGGCCAGGACCCGGAGAGCGACTGGGAACTCCATGACGCCGCATTCGAAAAGAACCTGCGTTTCCTGAACGACAATCGTTTCGACTACCTGCATTACACCTCGGCAAATGGAACCGATCTGACGATTGGCATGACGAAAGGTCACGAGTGGGCCGGCGGCAAGGGCAAGACGCCCGATGGGCACCCCTTCTTCCCCAACATTCCCACCGAGGAAGTCTTCACCTCGCCTGATCGTATGCGTGCCGACGGTATCGTGTATTCGGCTATGCCGCTCATTCACCACGGTAACAAGGTTGACGATTTTTGGATTAAGTTCGAGGCGGGCCGCGTAGTGGACTACGATGCCCGCGTGGGTAAGGCGACGCTTGCGAGCATTATTGACACCGATGAAGGTGCCGCTCATCTGGGTGAGGTCGCGCTTATCTCCAAGAACACGCCGATCCGTGAAAGTGGCGTTCTATTCTATGACACGCTCTATGATGAGAACGCTAGCTGCCATCTCGCGCTGGGTGTCGGTTTCCCCGAATGCATCGAGGGTGGGTATGACATGTCCAAGGAGGAGCTCCTGGAGCATGGCGTTAACGTCTCGAGCACGCACGTCGATTTTATGATCGGCACGGACGATATCGATATTACGGGCATTACGCCTGATGGACGTGAAGTTGTGATTTTCCAGAACGGCCAATGGAGTTGGGAATAGCCCCAGACCGTGGTACAATGCCACCCGCGGGCCGTTAGCTCAGCTGGCAGAGCAGGGGACTTTTAATCCCAAGGTCCAGGGTTCGAACCCCTGACGGCCCACCATAGAATAGAAAAGCGACTGGCGGATGCCGGCCGCTTTTTTGTTGCCGCGACATGGGTTCGAACCCGAAAGGGCGCGGAGCTGAGTAAACGCGTGAGCGTTTGCCAGCGCAGCGCGCAAGGCGCGAAAGCGCCGCAGCGGCCGCCTGCGGAGCAGGCTGAACCCCTGACGGCCCACCCAAAGTAAGGAATACGAAATGAAAACAAATAGATACGGAATTAGCGGCAGCACATTAAAGATAATAGCAGCCATTTCGATGGTTCTCGATCATGTAAGCAGGATCGTCCTGACTAATGGAATCATGACTCACGCATCGTACAGTCAGATATCAGACGAACAGTGGGCGATTCTAAGCGAGGCTTCGGATGTGCTTCATGTTCTTGGCAGAATTGCATTTCCCTTATTTTGCTTTTTGATAGTTGAGGGATTTTTGCATACTCATGACATAAAGAAGTACCTGCGAAATATGCTTGTCTTCGCAATCATTGCGGAGCCCATATACGATTTCGTTCAAACCGGGCAACTATTCGACCTTCGGCAACAAAATGTTATGTGTGAGCTCCTGCTTTCCTTGGTCTTTTTGATTATTCTGGAAAAGATACGAAGCCTTTCAAAATGGAAGAGATGCATCGCAGAAATTGCTCTGATTGTTTTGACAGCACTGGCAGCTGAATACACTAAACTAGATGGCGGTGTGTATGGCATTCTGCTTGTGGCTGCATTCTATTTATTCCACGACAGCAAGGGCAAGATGTTCTTTGCTGCAGTATGCGCAGTGCTCCTTTCGTCATGCCATATAGTTGGCGGCGGATTTGAGCTTGCTGCAGCTAATGTACTTAATCCTGATGTTGCTGCCGCGGTTGTTTCGTTGCTGCTTATCAATTTTTATAATGGCAAGCGAGGGCTGAGGCTGAAATACTTCTTCTACATTTTCTATCCGGCACATCTTGCTCTGCTTTATGGTGTCTCACTTATTGTTTTGAACTGTCTTTAAAAACTCTCAAACAAGTCTCTGAAAGCAGAACTAAATTGACCCTAAGACTGCTTGTGAATTTCCGGAAGACCTGTGAGATACGAGGATAGACAACGAGGGCTGTAGAAAGATGCTTCGAAAGCATGAATGGCAGCGAGAAAATGAGTTCGGAAGAACCCCTCTGGATGCTCCAGCA
>URUW01000002.1 GCA_900551205.1 uncultured Collinsella sp.
ACCGAAGGTAGATAGCCTGCCGTTTTTCAAAAAATGAAGGTATGGATGAGGGCCCCGACTTTAGCTCCGTAATCCGGCATAGTTTTGAAATGGCACCATATCCGTAACAGCTCTTGATCTCCCATGGACGGAGGAAAGCGGATCATTTTTGCCTTGCGAAGGCTGCTGCGTGATCCGGCCGCCACGAAATCGGCCCATTTACTACGTTTAGGCGGCAGCCCTCGACCACGGCAAGCAATGCGAAATGAAAACCGCAGGTAGAACGCCTGCGGTTTTTCATGAAACGCGGCTATGGTCAGGGGTATCGGGTCAAACGTAGTAGATGGGCCGATTTCGTGGTGGGCGCTGTCAGCCGATCTCCGTGGGCGGAAGAAAACGGATCATTTTTGTTCCGCGAGGCCTGGGATGGTATCCGTGCGGGACTATCCGAACAAAACTATGTCGGTTTACTACGATGAATTCGGCATTCCCGACCATGACTGCATTTTTCTAAATATTGCAAGCGTTCTACCTGCGGTTTTGGAAGCGCGCAATTTGCCGTGGTCGAAGGTGGTCGATTCATCGTAGTAAACCGGCATAGTTTTGAAATGGCATTAAATCGGTAGCAGCCATTTTGCTATGCCGGGGCGATCGGTCTTCGGGTAATTACCCTCGCAGGTAGGCGATGGCGATCTGCGTGCGGTTGCGTAGGCCCATTTTGGCTAGGATTGAGCTGATGTGGTTGCGTACGGTGCCTTCGCCCATATAAGCTGTGGCGGCAATCTCCTTGTTGTCGAGACCGCGGGCGATGAGCTCGGCGACTTCGAATTCGCGGTCGGTCAGGCCGGCAAAGGCCGCGGGCCGGCGGAGCGTGCCCGACTCGACGCCCGTTCCGTCAAAATCGATGTCCTCGATTGCCTTGCCCTCGAGTACGCGCTTACCGTCCATAACCTGTGCCAACGCCGGTGGAATGGCGGCGACATCGGTTTTAATCAGGTAGCCGCGGGCGCCCAGCTTGAGCGCCGACACAATGTACTCGTCATCCGAGAACGTCGTCAGAAATACCACGCGCGCCGCAGGGTCGCGCTCAAGGATCTCGCGCGCGGCCGAAAGGCCATCGCGTCCCGGCATCTGGATGTCGAGCAGCGCGATGTCGGGCGAGTGCTCGGCGTAGAGCGCGACCGCGTCGTCGCCGTTGGCGCCGGTGCCCACTACCTCGATCTGCGTCTGGGCGCCCAGGATAATCTTGAGCGAATCGACCACCAAACGGTCGTCGTCGACAACAATGAGCCTCATCGGCCCTCATCTCCTTGCTGTTTGGGAACGGTGGCAAACACGCGCCAGCCGCCGACGCCGGCGCGCGGGCCGGCGGTGAAGGTGCCGCCAAGCGCCTCGACGCGCTCGCGCATGGAGCCGAGCCCCATGCCCTCGGCGACGCCGCGACCGCCCGTCTGGGTCCCGCCCACGCCGTCGTCGGTAACGATGAGCTGGTAAAACGACGGATGTTCCATGCATCGTACAGTGACGGTCTGGGCGCAAGCGTGGCGCATGGTGTTGGATAGCGCCTCGCGCAGGACCGCCGCAAAGCAGTTGGCGACATTTGCGGGCGCATGCTCGGCCAAAACTTCAAGCTCAATCTGCGGGCCGCCATCCGAGCGTGCGCCTTCGACAATGCGTTCGAGCTGCACGGAAAGGTCGACGGCGTTGTCGTTGAGCGCATGGACGCTGGCGCGTACGAGCTGGAGCGCCTCGTCAACCGTGCGTTTGACGTCGGCGAAATCGACGGCGACGCCGGGCTCGTCGGCGTGGACCACGCGCAGGGCTTCGGCCTGCAGCGAGGCGCGCGTGAGCTGATGCCCGACGTTATCGTGGATCTCGCGCGCGATACGGGCGCGTTCGGCGAGCGTCGCGAGCTCGATTTCGTAGTCCTGGCGGTCGGCGAGGTCGCGGTTGCGTGCCTCGAGTGCCAGGGCGCGTTCTTGCAGCTTGTCGCGGGTGCGACGCATGCGTTTCTGTTCGCGCTCCAGCTGCGCGGTGCGCAGCGACAGCAACGTGGCAGCGATCGAAAGGATGGCGGTTAGCAACAGCGTTCGGGTGGTGAGCACGCCGCCACGAAGGTCCGCGACGAGCGCAAAGACAAAGGCGACGCCAATGCCCAACGCGACCCAAACGCGTTCACGGCGCACGCGCCGCGCGATGTCATAGAGGGCGAGGGGCGCAAACGGCACAAACGGCGGCACGAAGACAGCCGCGATGATGTAAGCGTAACTCGCGGCCTCGCTGGCGCGCTCTCCCTGCGCGAGCTCGGCCAGTGAGGTGGCGATAACGCCAAGGCAAAACGCCGCGACCAGGCGAGCATCCACAGCAAGGCCCAGAGCGGCTGCGATACAGCACGCCAGCACGATCGATTTGTCGAAAAGCCTGTTCATACGGGTATTGTACGCGAAGCCGCGCGTGGTGGAGGGACCGCCTGCGCAACTGTGACATTCCTCCCGCGCGGCAAAGCGGCGTCGATCGCTCGCGCGAGCGGGGGTTTCGCCTCTGCCCCCTCGCACTCGTGACAAAGCTCACTGGTGCGCGCCGTCCGCTCCTGCGATGATGCAATCGTACCGGGCCACGACCAACAGAAGGGCCGCCTCATGACAGATATCGTCCACGTCGAAAACCTCGTCAAGCGCTACGACGATCTTATCGCGCTCGACCACTTTAACCTGAGTATTGCCCCTGGCGAGATCTTTGGCCTGCTGGGCCCCAACGGCTCGGGCAAGACCACGTCCATCAACTGCATCCTGCAGCTGCTCGCCTACGACAAAGGCACCATCGAGCTGTTCGGCGAGCGCATGACGCCCGCCCGCTACGACCTCAAGCGCCGCATCGGTGTGGTGCCGCAGCAGGTGGCGGTGTTCGACGAGCTCACCGTGCGCGAGAACATCGACTATTTCTGCAGTCTCTACGTCAACGACCGCAAGCGCCGCCGCGCGCTGGTGGACGAGGCGATCGACTTTGTCGGCCTGGGCGACTTTACCAAGTTCCGCCCCGGCAAGCTCTCGGGCGGCCTGGCGCGTCGTCTCAACATTGCCTGCGGCATCGCGCACAAGCCCGAGCTCATCTTTTTTGACGAACCCACGGTGGCGGTCGACCCGCAAAGCCGCAACGCCATCCTGGAGGGCATCTGCCGCCTGCGCGACGAGGGCGCCACGGTGGTGTATACCAGCCATTACATGGAGGAAGTCGAGCAGATCTGCAGCCGCATCATGATCATGGACGGCGGCCGCGTGCTGGCGCAGGGCACCAACGACGAGCTCAAGCGCATGATTCAGATGGGTGAGAAGATTGTAATCGAGGTCGGCGAGGTTCCGAGTGCGGCGCTCGGTGCCGTCGCAAGCCTGCCGCACGTTCTGGACCTTTCGGCAACGGCGGGACAGCTCACGTTTTCGTGCGAAGCGAGCCCGCACAACCTGACGGACATTCTCGATGCGCTGCGCTCGCATGACGTGCCGCTCGGCCGCATCTATTCCGAACCGCCGACCCTCAACGACGTGTTCCTCGAGATCACCGGCCGCGAGCTGCGCGACTAGGGGGCGGCCATGTTCAACACCATCATCACCACGGTCAAGACGCTGCTGCGCCGGCCGAGCACGTGGGTCTGGGGCGCTCTCTTTCCTATCGCGCTTTCCACGATGTTCATGTTTATGTTTGCGAACCTCAGCTCCGACGGCACGGTCGACCCGGTGCCGGTTGCCGTCGTGGCGGACGAGGCCTGGGATGCCTCGACCTTTAAGGATGTGGCGGCTTCGCTTGCCAAGGCAGGCGACGACCAGCTGCTCGATGTGAGCGAGTACGAAGACTTGGCTGCCGCGAACCGTGCGCTCAAGGCCGGCGAAGTCGCGGGCGTCTACACGGTCGATGCCGCGGGCGCGCCCAAGCTTACGTTGCTTTCGAGCTACGATAGCTCGCGCGCCAGTACGGCGCTCACCGACCGCAGCATCCTGGAGACGGTGGCGAGCTCGTATACGCAAAATGCCGAGCTCATGCGCCAGATTGCCCAAGACAACCCGGCGGCGCTCGCCGACCCGGAGGCGGTTGCGCGCGCCCTGTCGCTCGAGGGCGGAACCCGCCGCGTGAGCCTGACGCGCACCACGCCCGACGGCACGACCATTTACTACTACGCGCTCTTTGGTCTGGTCGCGATGATGTCTGCCGAGTTTGCCGCTTTGAGCGTCGTCGATTTGCAGCCCAATCTGTCGGGCCTTGGTGCGCGCCGCTGCGTGGGCGGCCTTTCCAAGACAGCGTCGCTGGCCGGCATCTTTGTCGGCTCGTGGCTGGTCTCATTTGCCTCGATGGCGGTCGCGATTGGCTACGTGCGCCTAGTCGTTGGCGTCGACTTTGGCGGGCGCGAGGGGCTGTGTCTGGTGGGCGGTGCTGCATCCGCGCTTGCCGCCACGGGCCTGGGGCTCTTTGTGGGCACGCTTCCCGTTAAGGGCGGCAAGGCGTCCAAGTCCGGTATCCTCACGGGCTTCGCTACCACGTGCGCCCTGTTCGCCGGACTCTACGGCGAGCCGGCGATGGCGCTTGCCGACGATGTCGCCCGCGCCTGCCCGGCCGAGTGCTGGCTCAACCCCGTCAAGCTCATCTGCGACATGTTCAACCGCCTGTATTTCTTTGAGGATCTGGGGCCCTTCGCCGTCCGCGCCGGCGCGCTCGTCCTGATGACCCTGGTGTTTGTCGTCGCCGCTACGCTGATCTTTGGAAGGAGCCGCTATGAGCACCTTTAAGACCGCGCTTCGCATGGCGCTCGCGCACCCGTTATACCTGCTCATCTATACGGTGTTCATCTCGCTCATGGGCGTATTCATCGCGGCCTCGGTGAGCTGGAACTCGTCGCAGCTTACCGAGTACAAGCCCTACGACACCAATGTGATCGTGGTCGACCGCGACAATAGCGACCTTTCGCGGGCGCTTACCAAGCACCTAGGCTCACGCTTTGACCTGGTCACGGGCGTTGGTGACGACATGTACGACCTTGCGGATGCGCTCGCCAAGAGTAACAGCGCCAAGGGCAGCGCCGATTGCGTGTTCTTTATCCCGGAGGGGTTTGAGGACGATCTTGTTGCAGCCGCGCGTGCGGGGGAAGACCTGCCCAAGCTCGATGTGACGTACGGCTCCGGCACCATGGCGGCAGCGCTTTCGTCTGCCGAGGCCTCGCGGTGGGTCTCGCTCGCGGGTACTGCGGCGGCACTTGAGCCAGCTGCTTCCGACGGCGATGTCGCCAAGGCCGCCGAGCATGCTGCCGCAAAGCGTGCGGAGGTCCAGATCGAGCAGGTCAAGGTTGACTCGACTGCCGCCGCTACACTCGAGTCGTACTTCAACTTTGGCGCGTATGCGATCATCTCGTCGGTCATCGTGTCGGTGGGGCTGGTGTTCTCGGGCATGAACGAGCCCGAGCGCGTGCGCCGCATGGAGGCCGGTCCGCTCTCCGAGCGCCAGCGTTCGCTTGCCGTGTTCGCGGCCGCCGCCGTGCTCACTGTCTGTATCTGGTTTGTGTCGAGCATGATGGGCGTCGTGGGCTTTGCCGGCGCGGTCGCCGAGGTCGGCGTGGGCCGTGTGTGCCTGGCGCTGGCGGCAACGTTTGCCCTGGCGTGCACGCCGCTGGCCGTTGGCTTTGCCCTTTCGAGCCTGGGCGCGCGCGAAGAGCTGCTCAACGGTGTGGGCAACCTGCTTGGCTTGCTCATGACGTTTTTGGGCGGCGCCTGGATGCCGCTTTCGATGATGGGCTCGGCCGTGCAGACGGTGGCGCACTTTGTGCCGACGTTTTGGGTGAACGACGCGATCGGCAAGGCGCTTGCCTCTGATTTGACGTCTACCGTGCTGGGCGACATCGCCTGCGACCTGGGCGTCACGGTGCTCTTTGCCGCCGCCATCGCCGCCGTAGGCCTGGCTCTCGCACACGCCAAATCCCGCGCCTAGCCACCTAGCCATTGGGGACAGTCTTTGCCGATTCGCCGGCAGGGCTGGCAGGGACTGTCCCAATATGTCGGCACTTGGGGACGCTCCTTTCCTGCCGGCACTCATTGGGGACAGACTTAAATGAGCGATTTCACTCATTTAAGTCTGTCCCCAATGAGTAGGCTGGAAAAAAGTTTGCGCCTGTCGCTTAAAAATAGTTCACCTGGGTTTACTATTACCCTAGAAAAGTAGTAGAAGGCTAACAATGGGGGATGACATGGCAGCGCAGAAAGCCTACGTCCAGGTCAAAGGGCTCAAGAAACACTACGGCGACGGCGATGCGCGCCTGACGGTGCTCGACGGTATCGACACGTCCATCAACCGCGGCGAGATCTGCGTCATGCTGGGGCCCTCGGGTTCGGGCAAGTCGACCTTTCTCAATCTGATCGGCGGCCTGGAGGATGCCGACGGCGGCTCCATCATGGTGGACGGCTGCGACCTCACGGTGCTCAAACCTACCGATCTGGGCGAGTATCGCCGCCGAGAGCTGGGTTTTGTCTTCCAGTTCTACAACCTGGTGCCCGACCTTACCATCAAGGAGAACGTCGAGGTCACGGCGCACCTGTCCAAAAACCCGCTCAATGTCGACGACCTGCTGCGTTCGCTGGGCCTCTACGAACACCGCAACAAGTTCCCGCGCCAGGTCTCGGGCGGCCAGCAGCAGCGCTGCGCCATCGGCCGCGCACTCGTCAAAAACCCGGGCCTGCTGCTGTGCGACGAGCCCACGGGCGCGCTTGACTACAAGACGTCCAAGGAAATCTTGCAGCTCATGGAGGACGTCAACCGCACCTACGGCTGCACCATCATCATTGTCACCCACAATGCCGCCATCGCGCGCATGGCAAATCGCGTGCTGCGCCTGCGCGACGGGCGCATCGTCGAGGACGAGCTCAACGAGTCGCCCGTCGCGGCCGCCGAGCTCGATTGGTAGGCGGCGCCATGACACCTCTCGCAAAACGTCTCCCGCGCGAGCTGCGCCGCAATATCGGCAAGTACCTGGGCATCTTTTTGCTTATGTGCGGAAGCATCGCCCTCACGTCGGGCTTTTTGCTCGCGGCGCATTCCATCGGTTGCCTTATCGACGACATGCGCGATGCGTACACAATCGAGGACGGCCGCGTGACCACCTCCTTCGAGGCCACCAAAGACCAGCTCAAGGCTGCTGAGGATGCGGCAAAGGACGTCGGCGGCGTTACGCTCTACAAGAACTTCTCTATCGACGCCATCATCAAAAAGGCGACTGGCGACGACGGCACCAAGCGCACCCTGCGCACCTACGCGCATCGCACCAAGGTCGATATTGCGTCCTACTGTGAGGGCAGGCAGCCCAAGGCGGACGATGAGGTGGCAATCGACCGTGTCTTCGCCACCAACAACGACCTCGCCGTGGGCGATGAGGTCGAGCTTGAGGGCCGCACCTACACCATCTGCGGCATCATGACGCAGCCCGATAGCCAGGCGTTGTTCCTCGACAATTCGGACTTTACGGTGAACACCATCACGTATGGCGTCGCCGAGGTCACCGACGCCGGCTTTGCCGCGCTCGAGGATGCCGGTGGCGCGCCTACCTACACCTACTCCTTCACCTTTGCCGATCGCGACCTCCCCACCGCGGACCGCATCGATGCCGAGCAGGATATGGTCGAGGCGCTGACCGATGCCGATGCGCGCGTGGACAATCTGATCGACGCCGATTCCAACCAAGGTATTGGCTATGCGCGCGATGACGTGGACGGCGACTCCATGATGTGGACGACGCTGCTCGACATCATCATCGTGATCATGGCGTTTGTCTTTGTGGTCCTTACCGACGCCACCATCGAGGAGGAGAGCGCCATCATCGGCACGCTGCTCGCCAGCGGCTATCGCCGTCGCGAGATCGTGCTGCACTACCTTGCGCTTCCCGCCATCGCAGGCGTGCTCGCGGCACTTTTGGGCACTGCGCTCGGCGTTGCGTTCTTTACCGAGCCCATGCGCGGCCTCTATTACGGCTCGTATAGCCTGCCGCCCTTCCAGGTGTACTGGAGCTGGGAAATCTTTGTGAAGTGCGCCGTGGTTCCCGCCGCTGCCCTCATCCTCATTACGCTGGTGGGCCTGCTGCGCAAGATGGGCAAGACTCCGCTGCAATTCCTCCGTCACGAGGCGAGCGGCAAGTCGGGCACCAAGCGCGGCCTGCAGCTGCCGGAGCGCATGGGCTTTGTTTCCCGCTTCCGCCTGCGCGTCTTCCTGCGCAACCTGGGCAACTTCGCCACGCTCTTCGTGGGCATCGCGTTTGCCTCGCTGCTACTGCTCTTTGGCCTGGCGATTCTGCCCACGATGACGCACTATGCGGACAACCTCGAGACGTGCCTGGTCGCCGAGCACCAGTACACGCTCAAGGCGCCGCTGGAGCTCGAGGGCACTGCCGAGGAGCGCGAGCAGTGGTCGGCACTCGAGCGCTTGCAGTCGGTTGACGGCGCGCTGCTTTCTGCCGCCCAAGATGCCGATGACGAGCTTGACGACGCGGCCGATGCGGCGCAGGCGGCAGCCGATGCCGCGACCAACTCTCCGTCTGCCGAGAGCCTGGCCGGAGCGCAGGACGCGCTTGCAAACGTCCAGGACAAGAAGGATGCGCTCTATGCGCGCCTTGACGATCTTGCCGATGCCCTCGGCTGCAACCGCGACGAAGCCATCGATCTGATAGAAAAGGCCTCTAAGATCGACACCGACAACGACGACATTCACCCGGTCAACACGACCGACAACGGTGCGGGCGCAATCGCGCAGGCCGAGAAATATGCCGTTTACCAGCTGCAATACGACCGCGGTGACGGAAATGGGCAGGAGACGATCTCCGTCTACGGCATCTCGCCCGATTCGCGCTATTGGAAAGGGCTGGACGTCGGCGACGGGCGCGTCGTCTTTGGCGGCGGCCTGCTCGATAAGTTTGGCTGGAGCGAGGGCCAGAAGGTTACGCTCAGCGACAAGTACGAGGGCGAGCATTATTCCCTTGAGTACGCGGGCAAGGACTGTGCCTGGGGCTCCAAGTCGGACATGAATATCTATTTGAGTATCGACGACTTTAACGAGCTGTTCGACAACGACGCCGCCTACTTTAACGGCTATGTGAGCGACGAGAAGCTCGACCTCGATGCGCGCTACTTTGCCGGCGACACCACGCCCGACGACATGCGCGCCGTGGGTGACCAGTTCATCGGCATGATGAGCAAAATGATCGGCATGATGATCGGGCTTGCGGTGTTTATCTTCCTGCTGTTTATGTACCTGCTAACCAAGGCCGTTATCGACCATAGCGCCCGATCAATCAGCTACATGAAAGTCTTTGGCTATCGCGATAGCGAGATCTCGCATCTGTACATCCGCTCGATCACGCTGTGCGTGGCGGCGTCGCTCGTGCTGAGCCTGCCGTTGATTATCTGCTCGCTCACGGCTATTTTCCGCTCCATGTTGCTCGCCTATAACGGCAATATCGAGATTTATGTGCCAAGCTGGTCCATGGCGGCGTGCGCAGGGATCGGCTTTGCAACGTACCTGGTCGTGGCGCTGCTGCACATGCGCTCGATCAAGCGCGTCAGCCTGGCCGAAGCCCTCAAGGTGCAAGAGTAGCCATTGGGGACGTTCTTAAACGACTAGTCATCGGGGACTGTCTTTGCCGGATCGCCGGCTCGCCGGCCGGGCTGACAAGGGCTGTCCCTGGCGGCACTCATTTAAGTCTGTCCCCAATGAGTGGCCAGGTGCGGCGCTTGACTTCAACCCCGCTTTAACGGGTACCATCCTCTATGTCTGTAACGCCATATAGACCGAGGGGAAATATCTATGACCGCAACTGCACCCGTCGCACCAGCAAAGGTGTACTTCACCAACCTGCGCACGCATGCTCGCGAGAGCCAGCTCGACAAGCTTAAGCGCCTCATCCGTCGCGCCGGCATTGAGCAGGTCGACTTTGAGAACAAGTTCGTCGCCATCAAGATTCACTTTGGCGAGCTGGGCAACCTGAGCTTTTTGCGCCCCAACTATGCCCGCGCCGTTGCGGATGTCGTGAAGGAGCTGGGCGGCAAGCCCTTCCTCACCGATTGCAACACGCTCTATGTCGGTAGCCGCAAAAACGCGCTCGAGCACATCGATACCGCCTACCAGAACGGTTTTACCCCGTATGCCACGGGTTGCCAGATCATCATCGCTGACGGCCTCAAGGGTACCGACGAGGCGCTCGTCCCGGTCGAGGGCGGTGAGTACGTGCGCGAGGCAAAGATCGGCCAGGCACTCATGGATGCCGACATCGTGATCAGCCTCACGCACTTTAAGGGTCATGAGCAGGCCGGTTTTGGCGGCGCCATGAAGAACCTGGGCATGGGAGGTGGCAGCCGTGCCGGCAAGATGGAGCAGCATGCCGCCGGCAAGCCGAGCGTCGATACCACCAACTGCGTAGGTTGCCGTGCCTGCGAGAAGATTTGCGCGCACAGCGCCATCACGTTTGACGGTACGCGTGAGCGCGAGCTTGCCAACGGCAGCACCCGCACGGTTCACGTGGCTGCCATCGACCACGATCGCTGCGTGGGCTGCGGACGCTGCATTGCGGCGTGCAACCAGGACTGCATCAAGCCCGACTATGATGCCGCGGCCGACGTACTCAACTACAAGATCGCCGAGTATACGAAGGCCATCGTCGACGGCCGCCCGAGCTTCCACATCTCGCTCGCCATGGACATCAGCCCCAACTGCGACTGCCATCCCGAGAATGACACGCCCATCGTCAACGACATCGGCATGTTCGCGAGCTTCGACCCGGTCGCCATCGACCAGGCCTGCGCCGATGCCGTCATGGCATCCGAGCCGCTGCCTAACACCGAGCTTACCGACAGCGCGGCCAAGATGGAGCATAACCACGAGCATTTGGAGGGCGAGCAGGCGCGCGACCCCTTCTGCATCACGCATCCCGACACCGACTGGCGCGCGTGCATCGCGCATGCCGAGAAGATCGGCCTGGGCACGAGCAAGTACGAGCTCATCGAGGTCAAGTAGCACCTAGCTATTGGACAAAACAAGCGCCTTTGTGGCGCAAGTCGAGCAAAAGCCGCCCGTGAGCACAGCGCCCACGGGCGGCTTTTCGGAAGTATGCGGCAAATTTGGAGACCGCCGAGCACACGACGTTTTTTGGCAACAAAACCCCTGATAAATTGTTGATAAAACTGCGGTCTGGTCGGCAGTTCCAGATTTTGCCGCATACTTTCGAAAATAGGGGGTCAGATAAAGCCCCGGACGTTGCTTTTTGCCTAAAAATTCTTTCCGAGGAAGTCGTCGACCGTGTTCCAGTAGAGCTCGGGGTCAACTTGCGCACTCTTGGCGTGGGTGGCGCCATGGATGGTGAGCTTTTGCTTGACCTTGCTGGCGCACGCGTCGTAGTTTTGGTCGAGCATGTCGTACGGCACAAAGGTGTCCTGGTCGCCGTGGATAAACAGCATGGGAACCGTCGCGTGTTTGAGTTGCTCCACACTGCTTGCCTTATGAAAGTCGTAGCCTGCGCGCACGTTGCACACCAGGTTGGCCACATCGAGCAAAGGAAAACTGGGCAGCCCAAATACATCCTTGAGCTGCAGAGAAAACTCGTCCCAAACACTCGTATAACCACAGTCCTCGATAATGCATTTCACGTTTGCGGGCAGAGATTCCCCCGCGACGTCCATGGCGGTTGCCGCACCCATCGACTCGCCAAAGACCAGGATGCGCGCCTCGGGGTCAGCCTGAACGATTCGCTCGATCCATGCGACGACATCGAGCCGCTCGGGCCAGCCCATGCCGATATAGTCGCCGCCGGAGCGCTCGTGGGCACGGGCGGCAGGCGCGAGCACGTTCATGCCGCGGTCATGGAATCGTTTGGCGTATCGGGCCATACCGATGGGCTCATCGGTGTATCCGTGTAGGCAGATAGCGTAATTGTGCGTGCTCTCTGGGGCGGCAAAATACCAAGCGGCAAGTTCGGTTCCGTCATCTGCGGTGAGGCTGCTGCTCTCGCGGTTCTCTTTAAACCATGCCCGCGCCTCGGTTCCCTCGGCATCCGGCTGCTCACTTTCTTTGTCGTCCTTGCCGTCCTGCATCATCTTCATGGTGTATGGCGCGCGGGGATTCAGCGCGAAGTCAAACAGAAAGTTGCCGGCAAATCCGAGCAGTGCAATGACAACCACCAGTGCAACGATGCCGGCTATCTTGAGCTTTCGATGGGAATGTGCGTTTTGAGCCATGCGGTATTCTCCTATAACATGTTAATACATCAACATTTAAAACAAGCGCATTATGGATGTTCGCCGTTGACGCGTCAACAGGCAAAGAATGGGTAAACAAAGGGTCACGTATGGTGCAAATTTCGCATGTACCCAGACGCTTTGATATAGTGTTGAGAACTCTTTACATTGGAGGATGTAACCGGCATGTCCGATTCGAGCGACAGTTCTAAGCCGCGACCCAAGACCGCGGCCGTTCCACACTACACGGTGGGCGAGGAGATCATGAACTCCGTCACCCATGGTGTCGGCTGCCTGCTGGGTATCGCGGGCCTGGTGCTCCTGATCGTATTCGCTGCCCTGCGCGGCGGAGGCCCGGCCCACATGGCCGCGGCGATTGTCTATGGCGTCAGTATCATCCTCGAATACTTGGCCTCCACGCTCTATCACGCGATTCAGCCCGCTCGCGCCAAACGCGTGTTTCGCATCATCGACCACAGCTGCATCTACCTGCTCATAGCCGGCAGCTATACGCCGTTTTGCCTCATCACGCTCGCAAACGACGGCGGCCCCGCGCTGTTCTTTGCCGTGTGGGCCATCGCCATTATCGGCATCGCCCTCGAGTGCTTTCTGCGCGAGCGTCAACCGCACTGGGTATGCGGCCTGGTCTATCTGCTGATGGGCTGGCTCGTCGTCTTTAAGCTGCCCGAGCTCGTGTCGCTGCTCACCCCCGTGGCGCTTGCCCTGCTCGCCGTCGGCGGCGTGTGCTACACCGCGGGCGTGCCGTTCTATATCGCCAAAAACGTGCGCTATCTTCACAGTGTGTTTCACCTGTGGGTACTCGCCGGCAGCATCTTCCAGTTCATGGCGGTGATCCTCTTCGTAATCTAGCGACCACGCCTGCGCGCTCGCGTCCTTGTTTGGGCGCCGGTGCAATTGCCGTATCCGCCGTCAACGTTTTAATCCGACGTCCCGAATCTTGGAGGTTCGAGAAACTCCCGATGGACATAACCATCTCCCTTATCACCACCCTCGTTTTGACCCTCATCAACGGCTACTTCTCTATGTCCGAGATGGCGCTCACCACGGCCAAGCGCGCCGTGCTGGAGCACGAGGCCGAGGAAGGCGACAAGCGCGCCGAGCGTGCCATTAAGCTGGCTGCCGACTCCGACCAGCTGCTCGCCACCATCCAGGTTGCCATCACGCTCGTGGGCTTCGCCTCGTCCGCCGTCGCCTCGACGAGTCTGTCCGACCCGCTCGCCACGTGGCTCATGAGCTTTGGCATCGCGCCGCTCTCCGCCATCGCGCGTGGCCTGGCGCCGGTCATCATCACCGTCGCGGTCGCCTTCGTGTCCATCGTGATCGGCGAGCTCGTCCCCAAGCGCATCGGCCTGGCCAACGCCGAGGGCGTGTCCAAGCAGGTCGTGGGACCGTTGTCGTTTTTCCAAAAGATTGCCCGTCCGCTCGTGTGGTTGACCGGCGCTTGCTCCGATGGCCTGGCCCGCATCCTGCGCATCAAGAGCGCCGACGACCGCCAAAACGTCTCGGAGGAAGAGATCAAGTACATGGTCTCGGAGCAGGACGACCTGCTCGACGAGGAAAAGCGCATGATCCACGAGATCTTTGACCTGGGCGACACCGTTGCCCGCGAGGTCATGGTGCCGCGCGTGGACACCACCATGTGCGAGGACGATGAGACGGTCGCCGACGTGCTGTCCACCATGCGCCAGACCGGCTTTAGCCGCATCCCCGTCTATCACGAGGATCCCGACAACGTCGCCGGCATTGCGCACATCAAGGACCTGATTCAGCCTGCGCTTGACGGCAAGGGCGACCAGCCCATCGCCGGTTTTTTGCGCGACGCCACCTTTGTGCCCGACACCAAGGACATCCTGCCGCTGCTGTCCGAGATGCAGACCTCGCACGACCAGATCGTAGTGGTCGTGGACGAGTACGGCGGTACGGCCGGCATCATCACCATCGAGGATATCGTCGAGGAGATCGTGGGCGAGATTGAGGACGAGTTCGACCCCGACAACAAGTACCTCACGCGCCTCTCACGCCGCGAGTGGCTCGTCGATGGGCGTTTTTCGTGCGATGACGCGATTGAGCTTGGTTGGCCGCTCGAGGAAAGCGATGATTATGAGACCATCGCCGGCTGGATTTTGGAGCTTTGTGACTCGGTGCCCGACATCGGAGAGGTGTTTGAGGTCGCGGGGTACAAGTTTAAAGTGCAGTCGATGCGTGGCCAGCGCATCTCGCTCATTCGCGTGATCGCTCCGGCCGAAACCGATAAGAAGGATTCCGAGTCTTCGGTAGACGAGCCGACGACGTCGGGTGCGGGTTCCGCGAATCCGCACGACGGCGACGAGTAGGGCAAGGAAGAGTAGGGGAGAGTTATGGCAGGCCTGTTCAACATCCTTAAGGTCACCGTCAGCGAGGACAAGATCTGCGCACACGTGCTGGTGAACCCCGGCATGCCGCTCATGACCTCGGAGGATATCGAGGCCACGGCGCGCGTGTACTACCTGGTGCCGGCGATTGCCAAGCATCTGTGCCTGGGCGATTCCGGCCGCGAGTTCCAGGACTGCATGGGTCAGACCGAGCTCTGCCATCTGCTGGAGCACGTGACGGTCGAGCTCATGAACGAGACCGGTCTTGCCGGTAGCATCTCGTGCGGCCGCACGCGCGTAAGCGAGCACGATGAGCGTGTCTTTGAGGTTGAGCTTTCGTGTCCCGACGACGCGCTGGCCATCGGCGCGCTGTCTTCGGCCACCTTTATGATGGACTGGGCCTATCTGCACGCCGACCAGCCGGCTCCCGATGTGGACGGTACGGTCGCGGGTCTGCGCAACCTGGTGCTAGGCATGCGCGCCGAGGCCGAGGGCAAGGATCCTCACGAGGCCGTCGCTGCTGCGAACGGCGAAGATGCTGCCGAGGACGAGGGCGCTGACGAGGGCGATGTGCCGGTCGACGCCGAGCCCGTTGCCGATGCGACCGCCGAGCTCGTTCCCACCGAGCCCCAGGGCGTCCCCAACTTTGACGACGAGCCCCAGGTGGCGATTGATACCGAGGGCGCGGTTGCCGAGAACCACGAGGCCTCCGCTGCCGTCTTTGGCGGTGCGGCGACGGTTCCGGCGGGACCTGCGCATGAGGGCGGCCTGCCGCTCGTGGACGGCGCCGGCGAGGACCCGGGTGCCACGGTGGCCATGCCGGCTATGCCTCAGGAGTAGGCCTACGCGTTTATCACCATCACGTACCTGCGCCTTTGCCGTACGCAGATGAGCGGAGCGGCAAGTGATGCGCTGCGGGTATAATGGACAGCATTCAAACGGTGGGCACCGACGTGCCCGCAGGAGAGGAATGATCATGGGTAAGACTTTCAGCTTTGTCTCCGGCGCACTTTTTGGTGCCGCTGCCGGCGCTATTATCGGCGTTGCTCTGGCCCCGCGCTCGGGCGCCGAAACCCGCGCCATGGCTGCCGATATCGCCAACGACGCCTGGGACAATATGCGCGACACCTACGAGCACAGCGCCGAGGAGGCCCGTGCCGCGGTGAATGACTTTGGCCCGATGGTCGACGCCAAGACCGACGACCTGCGCGCCAAGGTCGACCTGGCCCGCGAGCGCATGGACCAGCTGCGCGAGCAGCTCAACGACGCCATTTCGGGCGGCAACGTGACGCCTGCCGCCGACGTCGTGGTCGAGAACGCCGTCGAGGCTGATACCGAGGCTGCGGAGCCCTCGACCGAGGCATAATGCGCGCCGGGGATTTTGTCGGCGCCAAGATCTATCGCAAGCCTACCGAGGACAAGCGCACCAAAAAGGACGGCACGCCGCGCAGCCCTAAAAAGCTCGGAAAGATTCACTTTCCGGTCTTTACCCCGGGCGGTACGCGCGTGGTCGGCTTTATGGTCCGCCAGTCCGATATCGCGGGCATGATCGAGCGTCCCGATCGATTCGTAGCGCTCGACGCCATTGGTGTCTACGAGGGCGCCATTGCGGTCGATGACGTCAAGGACACGTACGATGCCGCCGCCGCCAAGCGCCTCGACATCAACCTGGACGATTGCATCATCTGGGTCGGTATGGACGTGCGCACGGAATCGGGCGACGTCGTGGGCTATTGCTCGGACGTTGAGTTCAAGCCGCGCTCGGGTATCGTGCAGGCATTCTATGTGACCGCCGGTGCTGCTTCGAGTGTTTTGGTTGGTGACACGCAGGTGCCGCCGACGATGCTGCGCGGCTACGAGAACGGCGCGATGGTCGTCTCGGACGAGGTCAAGTCGCTCGGGTATTCGGGCGGTGCGGCTGCCAAGGCCGCCGAGGCCAGCGTCGTGGTGGGCGACAAGGTCAAAAAGGGCGCCAAGGTGCTCGACGACAAGGGGTCGGTTGCCGTGGACAAGGGCAGTCGCGCACTGGGCAAGCAGCTTGGCAAGACGCGCGGCATGTTCAAGGCCTTTAAGGACGAATACCAAAAGGCGAGCGGAGGCTCGTCAAAAGCTACAAAATAGCGACGTACCAAATGATGGGAGGCAAGCCGGAGACCTGTTGCTCCGGCTTGCTGTGTTTATGGGGGAGGGCACATGCGCCAAAACGGATCCAACTTAAACGGGCGTTCGGGTGCGCGTCCGACGGCGCGCCGCGACCTGGGGCAGCGGTCAGCGCCGTCGCCGCCATAAGCCCGGCGCGATGTACCTCAACCATAGCCGCGGGTTTAGCGACCGCAGCGCGCGCATCGGCAACGGGCGCTCGCCGCGCCGACCGTCCCGTCTGCCCTATGCGCTCATTGCCGTGGGCTGTGCGCTCGTGCTGTTTATCGCTGCCGTCGTGGGCTACGTCAACCGCAGCGTGGACGTGGAACTCAACGGGCAAAAGACCGCGGTGCGCGTGGGCTCTACGCTGCAGAATCTCATCGACGACCGGGAGTTGACTGACACCTACGACGCAGGCGACCTGCTGGCCGTCGATGACAGCGTGCTCAAGCGCCATGGCGGCGAAAAGCTGTCGGTTAAGGTGGACGGCAAGCGCATAAAACAGGGCAAATGGGATAGCCGCGAACTTGAGGGTGGCGAGAAGGTGACGGTCAAGGATGGCCGTAACACCTACGAGAAGCATGAGGTTCAGGCTACGGTTATCGAGCCCAAGCTCAAGGTCGAGAGCACGGGCGCTATCGAGTATGTGCAGACGTGGGGCGTTCAGGGCCGCTCCGAGGTGTGGGTCGGTGAGCAGTCGGGCAAGACGCAGGACCACCGATTGCGTCGTTGCGTGCGCCAGCGTGGCGCCCAAGGGCAACAAAAAGTACGTGGCGCTGACGTTTGACGAGGGTCCGAGCGGCGCCACCAAACAGATCTTGCAGGTGCTCAAGGAAAAGGGCGTTACCGCGACGTTCTTCCTTTCGGGCGATGCGGCCGAGGCCTCGCCTGCCACGGCCAAGGCGATTGTCGATGCCGGGTGCGAGATCGGATCCAACAGCTACAGCGACGATTCGCTCAAGGGTCAGGACCGTGAGACGGTACGCGAACAGATCACGAAAGGCACCGATGCGATTAAGTCGGCGACCGGCGTGAAGACGATGCTGCTGCGTGCTCCCTACGCTGCCTTTGACGAGCAAAACTGGATTGATGCGATGGACCTGGTCTCCGCCGTGGTCTCGTGGAATATTGACTCGGGCGACTGGCTGCTCAACGGTGCCGACGAGCAGGTCTCAACGGTGCTCGATTCGGTGACGCCGGGCAATATCGTGCTGCTCACCGATAGAGACGAATGCGCCGAGCAGACGCTCGAGGCGCTGCCGCAGATCATCGACGGCCTTGTCGCCGACGGCTACAAGATCGTGACGCTCAGCGACCTGGTCAAGACGGACACGTCGCTGAGCAAAAAGCTCACCTCGCTGACGAAGGTCACCATGCCCAAGGACGCCGTGTTCCCCCAACTTGCCGAGGACGATGACACCACAGAGTAGTCATTGGGTAGTCGTTTAAGAACGTCCCCAATGGCTATGTCACGGATACGTCAGCGTTTGGTATGCCTGCAATGTGCAGCGCATAAATTCGATGCCGCAGGGCGATGCTGATGCTATAGTTACTGCGGTTAATGAGGGTCAAGAGAAAGGTTACAGGTGAAATCCAAACCTCGACCATACAGTCGATGACCCCATGCAGGTGCTTTTTGCGCATGCACGGGGTGTAAGCGTCGAGCGGCGTGCCGCCCGCGCATGCGTATACATATCCAGAAGCTCCCGGACGCCGCACGCGCGGCCGCGTCCGGAGGAATAATGATGGGGAGCACCATTGAATTATCTGAGTGAGATGCTCAAATTGCCAGTCTTGGACGTCGACGGCGAAAAGCTCGGCGTGGTCAACGATTTTGGCATTGCAACCGGCGAAGTTTTTCCGCACGTGACGTCGCTCGCGTTCCGCGGTCCCGGCAAGACGCCGTTCATGATCAGCTGGCGCAAATGGGTCGACCGCATCGACGAGACGGGCGTGTATCTCAATACGTCTGCCACCAATATTCGCTTCTCGTACCTGCAGCCGACCGAGCTCCTGCTGGCGCGCGATGTTCTCAATAAGCAGATCGTCGACACGCAGGGCATGAAGGTCGTGCGCGTAAACGACATCAAGTTTTCCATGTCGGGCGAAAACCAGCTGCGCCTGCTGGGTGCCGAGGTCGGTGCCCGCGGTCTGCTACGCGCCATCAGCCCCGCGCTCGAGCATATCGTCGAAGGCTTTATGAAGCACCTGGGTAAGCCGCTCAGTGAGGACATCATCGCTTGGTCCTACATGGACCTGCTCGATCGCTCGACTAAGAACATCCAGCTCTCGGTGTCGCACAAGACGCTCGGCGAGCTGCACCCTGCCGACATCGCCGACATTATCGAGCAGCTCGACCCGCGCCTACGCGCGCAGGTGTTCGCACAGCTCGACACGGCTCAGGCCGCCGAGGCCATCTCGGAGTTCGATGACGACGAGCTCATGACCGAGATGCTCGAGGGCCTGTCCGACACGGACGCATCGTCGATGCTGGCCATGATGGACCCGGATGACGCTGCCGACCTGATCGACGAGCTCGATTATGAGAAGGCCGAGAAGCTCCTGCGCCTGATGGGCGTCAAGGAGGAGAAGGCGATTCGTAACCTGTTAGGGTATGAAGACAACACCGCCGGCCGCATCATGACCTCGGAGTTTGTCTCCCTGCCCGCCACGGCAACGGTCGGTGACGCCATCGAGGCGATTCGCGAGCTCGACGAGGACTTCGAGAGCGTCTACTACGTCTATACCGAGGATCCGAGCGGCATGCTGACCGGCGTGCTTTCACTGCGCACGCTGATTGTAGCCGACCGCGACGCCACGCTGGGTCAGCTGGCCTATCGCGACCTGGTCTATGTGTCGCCGGACGAGGACCAGGAAGACGTAACGGATGAGATGACCAAGTATGACCTGGTAGCTATCCCCGTCTGTGACGAGAACCGCCACATCCTGGGTATCGTGACCTTCGACGACGCCATGGACGTTATCGCCGAGGAGCACCAGGAGGACCTGCAGATCGCCGGTGTCGGCTCGGGTGATAGCGCATCCGACGACTCGACGAACGTGCTCAGCTGGTTCGTGCATCGCCAGTACTGGGTTGTTGTATGGGGCATCGCATCGTGCATCATGGCGACCGTGCTGGGAACGGCGCTCGGCTCCGCGCATCTGGTGGTGTTCCCCATGTGCGCCATGCCGCTCGTGCTGCTGGCGGCCTCGCGCATGGTGTCGTTCGTCAAGAACTACTTCCTGGAGTATGACGGTCACGACGACGAGCCCAAGCCGTATCTGGGGTTCTTCTTCCAGAGCACGGGCATGGGCCTGATTCTGTCGCTCGTGACCTACCTGTGCGCCCAGCTGGTGCGCACCGCTGCGTTCCCCGATGCGCCCATGTTTGAGGAGCAACTCTTTACCGGGTGCTTTAATATCGCTGCCATCATTTGCCTGGTTGGCAACATGAGTGCCGTGATTTACCTGATGGTGCTGTTCTGGCGTGACGAGCATGACCTCAACACGTCGGGCACCGCCATGAACGTCATTGCCGTCATGATCTCGTGTGTGGCGTATTGCATCGCCGCGGTGCTGCTCGCCATGTCGGTCATGGGTTAGGTGGTCGCGTGCAAAATACCAAGCAAAAGTCGGGCACCAAGCAAAAGCTGACCATCGCGGCCATCTTTGGCGCTATGGGTCCCGGTCTGCTGGCGGCGCTTTCGGGCAATGACGCCGGCGGCATCGCCACGTATTCCAGCGCCGGTGCCAGCTATGGCTACAAGATGCTGTGGATGCTTCCCGTCATGACCGTGCTGCTCATCGTGACGCAGGAGACCGCGGCGCGCTGCGGCTGCGTCACGGGCAAGGGCCTGGCATCGCTCATTCGCGAGCGCTTTGGCGTGCGCAGGAGCGTGCTGGCCATGGCGGCGCTGTTGATCGCCAACACGGCGGTGACCATCTCGGAGTTCGCGGGTATCGCGAGTGGCCTTGCTCTGTTTGGCGTGCCGGCGAGCATCTCGGTGCCGTTGGTGGCGCTGCTGGTGTGGATGCTTACCATGTCGGGTAGTTTCCAGCGCATCGAGAAGATTTTGCTGCTGGTAAGCTGCGTGTTCGTGACCTACATCGTCGCCGCGTTTATGGCAGGCCCCAACTGGGGCGAGGTCGCGGTCGACCTGGTCGTGCCCAACATTCAAAATGACCCCAGCTACGTGTCGCTCGTGGTCGCAACGATCGGTACCACCATCGCGCCGTGGATGATTTTCTTGGCGCAGAACAACGTGGTCGATAAGAACGCGGGCGAGGACGATATCGTGCTGCAGCGCATCGATACCGTGAGCGGCTCGCTTGCTGCCGATGTCATTGCCGGCTTTATTATCATCACGACCGGTACGGTGTTGTTCCCGGCGGGTATTCAGATTAGCGATGCCGCCGATGCTGCCCGCGCGCTGGAGCCTATTGCGGGTCAGTGGTCCACGGTACTGTTTGCCTCGGGCCTGGTCGCGGCGAGCTTCTTGGCCGCCTGCGTGCTGCCGGGCGTTACGTCGAGCGCTATCTGCGAGGCATTTGGCTGGGAGCGCGGTGCCGATCGCAGCTGGGACGAGGCCCCGGTCTATCGCGGCATCATTACGGCCATCATCGGCATCTCTGCCGTGCTGGTGCTTATGCCCGGCGTCGATCTGTTCCAGATTATGATGACCTCGCAGGTCATCAATGGCGTGCTGCTGCCCGTGGTTCTGGTGTTCCAGGTGGTTATTGCCGCTGACCGTCACATTATGGGCACTAACCGCAACGGCCGCGTGTGGAATGTGCTCACTTGGGCGACTATCGGTGTGATTACGGTGCTGACGGTCGTCATGTTTGTTCTGCAGGCGATGGGTTACAGCGCTTAGCGCCTCTTTTGGGTTTCGAGCGGCCGCTGCCATGGGCCGCGGCCTCTTTTTTGCCCGCTATAGGGGGTTAGTTATATGGCAGTGGACAAAAAATGCCAAATATGAGTACTGTTGCTAAGTGAATAGCATTTACATCCAAGAAGATAATGGACATAGCCGATAGTATGTTCATTAAAATTGGCTCCAATATGTCTTAAACCAGTCAGGTTGGCTGCTTTAGGGGGTTGTAGGGGTCGCTCGGACGTCATTTTGGGTGGTTTTGCCTGCTACTAAAATGGTAACAGTACTCAAATTTGCCCCTTTTTGTCCATGACCTCTTGGAGTCGGCTCGAAAAGAGTGATTTTGGGTTGTTTGCTGCGGGTGTGGGCTTGGAAACAACGTTCGGGGTGGCGAGGCGCCCAGAATTTGGTCGCAAGGAGGGCGTTCCTCGGCTGTGTCAGGAGTGTCCCTGGGTGCCGGCATATAAGGAACGTCCCTAACTGTCGGAGGGGGTGCCTGCCGTGGCGGGCACCCCTCCGGATGTGGGAAGTTTGCGCTGCAGGTTACTTGTCGGTACCCAGCTTGTGCGGCTTGAGAGCGAGCGCATTGACGAGCGCGTCGGTGGCAGACTTGACGGCCGCCGGCTGCGGATCGTTGACGTGATCCTCGGGATGCACGGGCAGGTCCTTCTTGACTGCATCGTGGATCAAGTTGAGGTACTCAGTCACGCCAGTGGTCGACAGGTGCGTGCCATCGCCATCGAACAGGTCGTTGCGATTGGCACTGTATCCGTACCAGTCGATAACGCGCACGTTCTTGTAGCGCGTAGCAGCGTTGGCGATGGCCTGGTTGGTAGAGCCAACCCACGGCTGCGGGCTGCGCGTGTTCACAAACACCACAATACGCTTATCTCCTGCATCGGTCATGATGGCGTCGATCTGGTCGTCGGTTACCAAGCCGTTGGTGCCCAGTGCAAAGACCACGATCTTGCCGGCAAGGTTCTGTTGGAGATAGCCCTCAAATGTCGCGCGGCCCGCATCAAACTGGCGGCCCTTTTCGGCATCGATATGGCTGTGCGGGAACACGCCGTCAAAGGAATCAACGGCGCGCAGCGACACGGAGTCACCGATCATCAACAGGTCGTAGGAGCCATCGGGGAAGCCGTCGTTGTCCTTGTCGGTGTCGTCGGCCGCCTGTTGGTCTGTGGGCGCGGTGTTTTTGGCTTCCTTGTTGAGGACTTCGGCGCCCTCACCGCTCAGTGCGGAGGTCTCCGGCACAAAGATCAGGCCGCCCAGTGCAACGACCAACACGACAGCGCAGGCTGCGCAGACAGGGACGTGTGCGCGCACCCAGTTGGCGGGCGCGGTGGTGCCGTCGCGGAACTCGGATACGGTGCGCCCAAAGGCGCCCTTTCTAAACGGCGTCTCGATAAAGCGATATGAACATTCGGCTACGGCGACCACCAACAACACCTGCAAAATGTACTGCCACCACGGCGTATCGTTGATGTTGGCGACCGGGTTCATGAGCAACAGTAGCGGATAGTGCCACAGGTAGATGCTGTACGAGCGCTTGCCAACCCACACGAGCGGCTCGGCGGACAGTGCGCGGGCAACCATTCCCTGGGGCTGCACGCAGGCCGCGATGACCATGAGCGTGAGGATGGAGCATAGCAGCGTGCCGCCGCGATACTGGAACGCGGTGTAGCCGTTGGTGAGCGCGACCATGGCGGCAAGGCCAACCAGACCCACGACGCCCAACACATCGATGGATGCGGGCGAGGACCAAAAGCGCACGAGGGCGCTCGGCTGTGCCGGGACGGTCTCGGCTGCGTTGTCGGCCTTCTCGCCAGGCTTGCCCTCGGCGTTCTTGCCGTGCTTGGCGGCGCCAGCCAGGCGATTGAGCCCCAAACGATGAGCGAGACGCACCGGCGCCAGGTCGCGATCGGGGATAAAGGCCATCCAGGCGCCCAGCAGCAGCGAGAAGACGCGGGTGTCGGTGCCGTAGTACACGCGGCTGGGGTCGGCGGCGGGGTTATAGAGCACCATCATGGCGATGGCGGAGACAGCAGCCAGGCCCAGAACCATGCGGCGCGTGTCGGGCTTGCTCATGTGCATGGATACCATAGCGAGCAGCAGCGGGGGCCAAACCAGGTAGAACTGTTCCTCGATGGCGAGCGACCAAAAGTGCGTAAGCGGCGAGGGGTCGCCCAGGGCGTTGAAGTACGAGACGTCCTGCATAATCTGCCACCAGTTGTTAAAGAACAGCAGCGACGGCAGAATGTCGGGACGCATCTTGGTGAGCATCACGTGGTTAAAGATGGTGCACAGCGCGCAGGTCACGAACACTACCGTTACCACGGCGGGGACCAGGCGACGGATGCGGCGGATCCAGAAGCTCTTGAGGTCGATGCGGCCGGTCTTAGCGACTTCGTTGAGTAGCAGGCGTGTGATCAGATAGCCCGAAAGCACAAAGAAGATCGTGACGCCAAGCAGGCCGCCCTGAGCCCACGTGAGGTTGAGGTGATAGAGCACCACCGCGACGACGGCAAGCGTGCGCAGGCCGTCGAGCGCAGGGATGTAGCGGGACTTGGGGCGAGCAGGCGTCTGCTCCGCGGCGGGAGTGTTGGCGCGGCCAGCGTTGTTGGCAGAAGCGCGATGGGGGCTCGCGGTGCGTCGCGGCTCGTTGGCACGGCGCTCGCCCTTCACGCGTTCGTGCGGCGCCGGCTCGTTGCCCGTGCGGCGTCGACCGCGCGAGCCCGATTGCGAGAATTGTTCCATAAAACATCATCCAATGACGAGAATAATCAGCACGTATTCATTGTAGCTGCCTGCCCCTGTGAATGCTTGCTGCTGGCGCAAGCTCAAGCGCGCGTCCACATCAAAGTGGACTAAAGTTATAGGGGGTGCGAGAGTGCACAATCGTTGGTCGACGGTGGGCGCAAAGCCTGAAGACGAGGAGGTTTCCATGGCGGATCACAGCATCGTTGCGGTGTTCGGCAGCATGAACATGGACCTTTCGGTGGCGTGCGAGCGCATGCCGCGCGCGGGCGAGACGGTCGATGGCAGCGGTTTTATCACCAACGCCGGCGGTAAGGGAGCCAATCAGGCCGTTGCCGCTGCGCGCATGGGTGCGCGCACGTGCATGATCGGCGCTGTTGGGCGCGATACCTTTGGCGATGCGCTTGTGGCAGGGCTCCAAGATGCCGGCGTGGGCGTTGAGTTCGTGACACGTCTCGACGACGTGGAGACCGGTACTGCGACTATCATTCGCTGTGAGAGCGACAACCGCATCGTGCTGTCGCCGGGCGCCAACCATGCGCTTGCGGGCGAGGACGTTGCCCGCGCACTGAGGCGCTTGGTGGCCGACGAGCTCGACGGCGATGCCAGCGAGATTGCCCCGGCTGCTGGCGGCGTCTTTATCGCCCAGGGCGAATGTGACCTTGCGGCGACGGCCGGGGCGCTTGCTTGCGCTCACGAGCTGGGGTTCTATACGATCTTTAACCCGGCGCCCGCCTGCGACCTGCCGGCAGGAGCGTGGCCAGCGGTCGACCTGGTCTGCCCCAACGAGACCGAGTGCCAGGTACTGACGGGCATTCTGCCCACGGATGATGCGAGTTGCGTCGCCGCGCTCAATGCGCTGCTCGACAAGGGCGCCGGGGCTGCGGTCATCACGTTGGGCGGCGCCGGCTCGGTTACGCTCGGCGATGGCGGTGAGCCGCTGCGCATGCCGGCGCTTTCGAGCGCGGTGGTCGATACGACGGCCGCGGGCGATACGTTTATCGGCGCGTTGGCGGCGGCTCGTCTGGAGGGCCTGCCGCTCTTTGAGTGCATGGCGGCGGGTGCTCGCGCCTCGGCGGTGACGGTGTCGCGCCTGGGCGCTCAGCAATCAATTCCCACGCGTGCGGAAGTCGAGCACAAGTTTGGTTTAGACGGTTTGGATGTAGACGGAGAAGCGGAGTAGAACAATGGCAACCAAGAAGCTGATCCTTGATCTGGATATGGGTGTGGATGATGCGATGGCGCTCGCCTATGCCATCGCGAGCCCCGAGGTGGAGCTCGTCGGCATCACCACGTGCTTTGGCAACGTGCGCGTCGAGCAGTCGGCGCACAACTGCTTGGCGGTGCTCGACCTGTTGGGTCGTCCCGAGGTGCCGGTGTACCTGGGCGCCGATCGTCCCATGAAGGCGACCGAACCCTACACGCCGCCGGCGTCCACCACGCTTATCCACGGCAAGAACGGCATCGGCGGCGCAAGCGTGCCCGCCTCGCCGTACGAGCCGGTGGGCGCGACGTCGGCCGACGGCAATGCGGCGGTCGATTACCTGATTGATGCCGCGCGTACCTATGGTCCCGATCTGGTCTACGTTGCGACCGGCCCGCTCACCAATCTGGCGCTTGCCCTGGAGCGCGATGCGGCGGCGATGATGTCTATCGGCCGCGTGGTCGTGATGGGCGGCGCCCTTACCGTGCCCGGCAACGTGAGCGCGGGCGCCGAGGCCAACATGGCGGGCGACCCC
>URUW01000003.1 GCA_900551205.1 uncultured Collinsella sp.
GCGCGACAGCTCCCGACGGGCCCGGATCTCGCCATCCGGGCCCGTTTTCCAGGGCCACCTGGAAGCCGGTGGGCAAAAAAGTCCAAATATGAGTACTGTCACCATATTAGTAGCAGCCAAATGGCCCCAAAATTCCGTTCGTTGGGCCAAAACAGCATTGATTTTCGTCCGACAGTGCCATGAATGTGCCTCAAATAAGGCGATTCTGACGTATTGGACCGAAAAATCGCTGCCATCAATTTGGTAACAGTACTCATATTTGCCACTTTTTGCCCACTGCCCCTTGGTCCAGGACAATGCGGGCCGCTCGAATCTTGGGGCGGGTCCATTTTCGACTATCCTCAGCTTGCCAGTTCGAAAATGGACCCCTGGCTTTACAGCTGTCTTGTCAGCTGTAAAGCCAGGTGTCATACTAAAGCCCCAAGATTCGCCAAAAGAGAGGGGCCTTGATGGCGCAGAGCGCGAACATGGATGCGTCGGAGCTTGCACGCGATATCGCGGCCGGCCTGGCATCGGCAACGACGGCAACGGAGCGCGCGGCATTGGTGCCCGCAGAGCTCGTCGAGGCCATTCGGCAACTTAAAACCCAACGCGACGCGGTGATCCTGGCGCACTATTACGTGGCGCCCGAGGTCCAGGCTGTGGCCGATTACGTCGGCGACAGCTTCTACCTGGCAAAGCTTGCCAAGAGCCTGCCGCAGCAGACCATCGTGCTGTGCGGCGTGGAGTTTATGGGCGAGAGCGCCAAGCTGCTCAATCCCACCAAGACGGTGCTGTTGCCCGAGCCAGGCGCGGACTGTCCCATGGCGCACATGGTCAAGCGCGAGACGGTCGATGCGGCGCGCGCCGAGTACGGCGACGACCTAGCTGTCGTCTGCTACGTCAACTCGACGGTCGAAATCAAGAGCTGGAGTGACGTGTGCGTTACCAGCTCTAACGCCGTCAAGATCGTCTCCGAGCTGCCACAGCAGCACATCTTGTTCATTCCCGACCAGAACCTGGGCCGCTTTGTGGCCGAGCAGGTGCCCCAAAAGCACGTCATCCTCAACAACGGCTACTGCCCGCGTCATCACATCATTACCGTCGAGCAGATCGTCGACGCGCAGGAGGCCCACCCCGACGCGCTCGTGCTGGCGCACCCCGAGTGCAAGGCCGACGTCCTGGCCGAGGCCGACTACATCGGCTCTACTGCCGGCATCATCAAATATGCCGAGGAGTCGGACGCCAGCGAGTTCATCATCGTGACGGTCCGTGGCGTGCTCTACGAACTCGAGCGCCGCTGCCAGGGCACCGGCAAGAAGTTCTACTTCCCTGCGGTGCAGCCCACTTGCGTCAACATGGATCTCATCACGCTCGAAAAGCTCGTGCACTGCCTGGAGACGGGCGAGAGCGAGGTGCAGATTGGCGTGTCGGACGAGGCCGCCGATCAGGCCAAGCTCACGCTCGACCGCATGCTCGAGTACGCGGCGCGCTAAGCCAATGTGACATGAGGGACCATTCCTTATGCCACATTACAAGGGAGAGGATTCCTGTGGAAACCAAACAATACCCCGATATGGAGTGTGACGTTGTCATTGCCGGTTGCGGCGTGGCAGGCCTGTATGCGGCTCTCAATCTGCCGACGAGCACGCGCGTGATCATGCTCTCCAAGGGCGCTGTCGACGAGTGCGACTCGATGCTCGCGCAGGGCGGCATCTGCGTACTGCCCGAGGGTTCTGACTACGATGCCTTCTTTGAGGACACCATGCACGCCGGCCATTACGAGAACCGCCGCGAGAGTGTTGACATCATGATTCGCTCGAGCCGTTCGGTCATCAACGACCTGCTGGCCATGGGCGTGGACTTTGAGCGCAAGGCCGACGGCAGCCTCGACTTTACCCGCGAGGGCGCACACAGCCGCCCGCGCATCGCCTTCCATGCCGATATTACGGGCAAGGAGATTACGACCAAGCTGCTCCAGGCTGTCCGCAAGCTGGACAACGTGCAGATTCTCGAACACGTTGCCATGACCGACATCCTGACCGCCGAGCGCGATGGCGCTGCGGTGTGCGCCGGCGTCGTCGCCGTTCCCGTGGACGAGGATAACTCGGTTCGTCCCGCCGACGAGCTGGCAAATGCCGCTGAGGGCGTACATGCTGGCAAGCCGTTTAAGATCCATGCCCGCCATACGCTGTGGGCAACGGGTGGTATCGGTGGCGTGTACGACCATTCGACCAACTACCCGCAGCTCACCGGTGACGCCTGCTACATCGCGCAGGAGCACGGCATCACGATGGAGCACCTGGACTACGTGCAGATCCACCCCACGGGCCTGTTCTCGCCGCAGCCGGGCCGCACCTTCCTGATTAGCGAAAGCTGCCGCGGCGAGGGCGCGATTTTGCTCAACGCCGCCGGCGAGCGTTTTACCGACGAGTTGCAGCCGCGCGACGTCGTCACCGCCGCCATCCGCGAGCAGATGAAGCAGGACGGCGCCGAGCACGAGTGGCTGAGCTTTGCCCCCGTCGAGCGCGACGTGGTGACCGGGCACTTTGCCAATATTCGTGCGCGCTGTCTGGAGGACGGCCGCGACATCTTGGACGAGCCCATTCCCGTCACACCCACGCAGCACTACTTTATGGGCGGCGTGTGGGTCGACAAGGACGGCCGCACCTCGATGCCCGAGCTCTACGCCGCCGGCGAGACGGCTTGCAATGGCGTGCACGGCAAGAACCGCCTTGCATCGAACAGCCTGCTCGAGGCGCTGGTCTGGGGTCGTCGCGCCGCGTGGTACATGCGTACCGGCGAGTCACTGGCCGTGGAGCAGGCCGGTGAGCCCGCGCTTGACGGGCGCCACCGCGCCCTGAGTGCCGATACCCTTGCAATCGATGATTTGGCCCGTGCCGCCGGCACGCAGGCCGTGGAGGAGTAGACCATGAATCCCATTACCATGAAGCTCGTCGTCGATGATCTGATTCTGCAGGCTCTGCGCGAGGACATTACCTTTGAGGACGTGAGCACGGCGAGCGTGTGTCCCACGGCGCGTCCCGCCACGGTGGAGCTTATCGCCAAGGCCGATGGCATCATCGCGGGCTTGGATGTGTTCGCTCGCACCTTTGAGCTGCTGGATCCGCAGAGCTCTGTGTTGTTAGATGTCGCGGACGGCGACGAGGTGCACGCCGGCGACCACGTGGGCCAGGTGCGCGGCGATGCGCGCGTACTGCTTTCGGGCGAGCGCGTGGCGCTCAACTACCTGCAGCGCATGAGCGGCATCGCTACTTACACGCATCGGATGGCGGCTGCGCTCGAGGGCACCAAGACCGTGCTTGTCGACACGCGCAAGACCACGCCGGGCATGCGTGTCTTCGAGAAGGCCGCAGTCGAGATCGGTGGTGGCAGCAACCACCGCTATAACCTGTCGACGGCTGTCATGCTCAAGGACAACCACATCGACGCCGCCGGTGGCGTGGCGCGCGCGATTGAGATGGCGCGCGCCCATGCGTCGTTTACCGCGACGGTCGAGATTGAGTGCGAGAACCTGGACATGGTACGCGAGGCCGTGGAGGCCGGTGCCGACATCATCATGTTCGACAACATGACCCACGATGACATGGCTACTGCGATTGAGCTTATCGCCGGTCGTGCCAAGACCGAGTGCTCGGGCAACGTAGACGCCGACAACATTCGCGCCCTGGCCGACCTGGGTGTTGACTATATTAGTTCGGGCGCTCTGACGCACTCTGCGCCGATCCTCGACCTTTCGCTTAAGCACCTGCGTCTGCTGGACGGTAAATAATGGACGCTCGCGAGCGTCGCCGTGCCATCATGGCCGTGCTCGAGGGGGCCAAAGAACCTGTCTCGGGCAGTGCACTTGCCCGCGAGGTGGGAGTGAGCCGTCAGGTCGTGGTTCAGGATATTGCCCTGCTGCGTGCCGATGGGCACGATATCGTCGCCACCAATCGCGGCTATGTACTACAGGAGGCCCCCAGCAGCCCCGCCG
The DNA here is from genome assembly GCA_900551205.1 of uncultured Collinsella sp. Classification (GTDB taxonomy): domain Bacteria; phylum Actinomycetota; class Coriobacteriia; order Coriobacteriales; family Coriobacteriaceae; genus Collinsella. The sequence continues at coordinate 3,977 of URUW01000003.1, forward strand.
TGCCCACGCGCTTGGTCAAGGTTCGCCACAGCGTGGAGCAGGCAGGCGATGAGCTCACGAGCATCGTCGACGCGGGCGGCGCCGTGCTCAACGTGATCGTCAACCACCGCGTGTACGGCAAAATCACGGCCGACCTGGACATTCGCAATCGTCGCGATGTCGAGCGCTACCTACACGATATCGAGAGCGGCAAGAGCTTTCCCCTATTAACGGTGACGAGTGGCTATCACTTCCATCGCATTGCGGCAGATGACGAGCAAACTCTCGACGAGATCGAGGCCATGCTCAAGGAGAAGGGCTACCTTGCCGATTTAATGCCCTACGAGGATGATTTGTCCTAGAACACATGCAAAAGGAGGCCTCCGCGGCGATGCGGAGGCCTCCTTTTTGTGCACGGTGTACTTGTGAGTGTGCAAGCGGGGGAGTTGTTACTCCTCGACGATCTCGGTGATCGCGCCGGCGGGGCAAGCGTCCTGGCAAGCGCCACAGGCGACGCAGGAGTCCTCGTCAGCGACGGTAGCGACGTCCTGGAGCTCCAGAACGCCAGCGGGGCAGGAGTCGACGCAAACGCCACAAGCGATGCACTCGTCGGCATCAATTACGGGATGAGCCATGGTAGTTTCCTCTCTGTTGACCGACGCTACAGGCGATGCGCGCCGGTTTGATTCGGGCAAAAACATACCACGGGAGCGACCGTTTGCAATACCCTCTGGCCGGCATCTTCATACCGTTCGCCGAGTATGCCAAGGTTTACTAAAAAACGCGCAGGTGGGGCCGTTGAGCTGCGCAAATGTTAGCTATAGGTGACTTGCAATATTGCGCGATTGAGTGTGCTTGCGGAAACCGCATCCCATTATTTGGCCGAAAAACGGGTCGAACTTTCCCCAGGGAAGCCCGGGGCCGCCATGTGCGCTCCCAAGCCCAAACCTCAGCCATCTCTACATAGATCTCAATAGATCTGCCGAGAACTCAAACAGTGCATCTACCTGCGCATTTGAGAACCTAAACTCTCAGAGATAAGAAATCTTATATGAATTGACTTAGATTTTGTATAATCCGGCCCATAAGGGGATACACTACATCCTGAAAGACAAGCCGAAGCGCCACACGACAGACCGTCGAGGCGGCGCGAACGCACAAGAGAGAGGGAATTTCTAATGAGTAAGATTCTTGGTATCGACCTTGGTACTACTAACTCCGCAATGGCCGTCCTCGAGGGCGGTTCTCCGACCATTATCGTGAACGCCGAGGGCGACCGCACCACCCCGTCCGTTGTTGGCTTCCGTGCCGACGGCGACCGCGTCGTGGGTAAGGCCGCTAAGAACCAGGCTGTCACCAACCCCAAGAACACCGTGTTCTCCATCAAGCGCTTCATGGGCCGCAAGTACTCCGAGTGCACCTCCGAGATCAAGACCGTGCCGTATGAGGTCAAGGAGGGCCAGGGTGGCCGTGCCGTCGTCGATATCGAGGGCAAGGATTATACCGCCGAGCAGGTGAGCGCCATGACGCTCGCAAAGATGAAGGCCGACGCCGAGAAGTATCTGGGCGAGACCGTCACCGACGCCGTCATCACCGTCCCGGCCTACTTCAACGACGCCCAGCGTCAGGCCACCAAGGATGCCGGTAAGATCGCCGGCCTTAACGTCAAGCGTATCGTCAACGAGCCGACCGCTGCTGCTCTGGCCTATGGCCTGGACAAGCAGGGCACCGACCAGCGCATTCTGGTCTTCGACCTGGGCGGCGGTACCTTCGACGTCTCCATCCTCGACCTCGCCGACGGCGTGTTTGAGGTTCTGTCCACCTCGGGCGACAACCACCTGGGCGGCGACGACTGGGATCAGCGCGTCATCGACTGGATGGCCGATAAGTTTCAGCAGGAGAACGGTGTCGACCTGCGTCAGGACCCCATGGCCCTGCAGCGTCTGAAGGAGGCCGCCGAGAACGCCAAGAAGGAGCTCTCCGCAGCCCAGCAGTCCACCATCAACCTGCCGTTCATCACCATGAACCAGTCCGGCCCGCTGCACCTCAACTACACGCTGACCCGCGCCGAGTTCGAGAAGATCACCCGCGACCTGCTCGAGCGCTGCAAGCAGCCTGTCACCAACGCCCTGCGCGACGCTAAGCTCAAGCTCTCCGATCTGACCGAGGTCATCCTCGTCGGCGGCTCCACCCGTATGCCCGCCGTCCAGGATCTGGTCAAGACCATGACCGGCAAGCAGCCCAACATGTCCGTGAACCCCGACGAGGTCGTTGCCGACGGCGCTGCCGTCCAGGGCGGCGTGCTCACCGGCGACGTCGAGGGCATCCTGCTGCTCGACGTTACCCCGCTGTCGCTGGGCGTCGAGACCATGGGCGGCATCATGACCAAGATGATCGACCGCAACACCACGATCCCGACCTCCAAGACCGAGGTCTACTCCACCGCTGCCGACAACCAGACCAGCGTCGAGATCAACGTGCTCCAGGGCGAGCGCGAGCTTGCCCGCGATAACAAGTCGCTCGGTAAGTTCCAGCTGACCGGCATCCCGGCTGCCCGCCGCGGCGTGCCGCAGATCGAGGTCACCTTCGACATCGACGCCAACGGCATCGTCAAGGTCTCCGCTAAGGACAAGGGCACCGGCAAGGAGCAGCAGATCACCATTTCCGGCTCCACCGCTCTGTCCGACGACGAAGTCGATCGTATGGTCAAGGACGCCGAGGCTCATGCCGAGGAGGACAAGAAGCAGAAGGAAGAGGTCGAGGTTCGCAATCAGACCGACAGCCTGTGCTACTCCACCGAGCAGACCCTCAACGAGCTGGGCGACAAGGTTTCCGCCGACGTGAAGTCCAAGGCCGAGTCCGCTATCGCCGACGCCAAGAAGGCGCTCGAGGGCTCTGACGTCGAGGCTATCAAGGCCGCTGGCGAGTCCCTGCAGTCCGTAGCCTACGAGCTGGCTCAGGTTGTCTACGCCGACGCTCAGCAGCAGACCGACGGCGCCGCCGGTGCCCAGCCTGCCGACGATGACGTTGTCGACGCCGACTACGAGGTTGTGGACGACGAGGACAAGTAATCATGTCCGCCCGTAAAGCTCGCACGGAGGCGGCCGCCGCTGGCGCCGCCCCCGTTGACTCTGAGGAGAAGGACGTGAAGATTCCCGTAGAGGCCGTCGACGATACCGAGGCCAACGAGGCCGAGGCCGCCGAGGCTGCCGAGAACCAGGTAGAGGATTCCAACAAGGAGGCGACGATGACCGAGGACGAGATGGTGGAAGCCGCTATCCGCGCCGGTGAGGAAGCCGCCGACAACGACTTTAAGCTCAAGTTCGAGCAGGCCCAAAAGGAGCTTGCCGACGTGCGCAGCGAGCTCGATGCTGCGGCAGAGGCCCAGAAGGCCGCCGAGGACAAGGCAAAGGACGCCACCGAGCGTACCGCCCGTCTGCAGGCCGACTGGGAGAACTTCCGTCGCCGCACCGCCAGCGAGCGTATCGCCGAGCGCGAGCGCGCGACCGAGAAGCTTGTCACCGCGCTGCTGCCGGTGGTCGACGATATCGAGCGCGCGATCGACCATGCCCGCAGCCAGGAGCTTGCCGACGACTTTAAGCAGTTCGTCGACGGCGTCGATGCGGTGCATGCCAAGCTGCTCGATGTGTTTGCGCACGAGGGCGTTGAGCCCATCGACCCCAAGGGCGAGGCGTTCGACCCGCTCGAGCACCAGGCCGTGGGCCGCGTCGAGGACGCATCGCAGTACGACGAGACCGTCAACGACGTGTACCAGAAGGGCTACCGCATGGCGGACCGCATCCTGCGCTCCGCGATGGTGACGGTGACTTACGGTGGCGAGAAGCGCCCCGCACCGGAGCCCGAAGCGGCGCCCGAGGATGCTGCGGCCGACACGGCCGAGAGCACCGAGGAGTAATTGAGAAGGGCCCCGGGGCAACACCCGGGGCCCTTTCTGGCCTAGTGCCATATGACAGTATGAGCCGCCGCCCGTTGGGCGGCGGATGAAACAGGAGAGGAGCTACGATGGCTGCAGGCAAAACCTTCTATGACATCCTGGGCGTATCCAAGAGCGCCTCCGACAAAGAGATCAAGAGTGCGTTTCGCAAGCTCGCGCAAAAATATCACCCCGATGCCGGCGGCGACGAGGCCAAGTTCAAGGAGATCAGCGAGGCCTACGAGACGCTTTCGGACGAGAAGAAGCGCAAAGAGTACGACCAGATGCTCATGTTCGGCGGCATGCCGGGCGCGGGCGGCGCGTACGGCGGTGGCTACGGTGCCGGCGCCGGCGCGAGCGGCTGGGGCGATATCTTCGACAGCATCTTTAGCGGCAACGGTGCCTGGGGCAGCGATTGGGGCTCCGGCTTTGCCGGGGCTGCGGGTAATGCCGGTGCCGGCGCGGGCCGCAGCCGCGCGCGCAAGGGCGGCGACCTGTCGCTGACCGTCGATGTGACGGCCGAGGACGCGTTTCGCGGCGTGACGCACAAGGTCACCTACCGCATTCCCTCGACGGGCGAGCAGCAGACCATTACGGTCTCGGTTCCCGCGGGCGCCGTGGATGGCGGCAAATTGCGTTACAAGCGCCGCGGCGAGTACGGCGTTGCCGGAGGCGAGCGCGGTGACCTGGTTGTGACCACGCATGTGGAGGAGCATCCGCTGTTTAAGCGCAAGGGTGCCGATGTGACCATGGAGGTGCCGGTCTCGGTCTACGAGGCGGCGCTCGGCTGCACGGTGGATGTGCCCACGCCCGGCGGCGCGACGGTCCGTCTGAAGGTGCCCGCGGGTACCCAGACGGGCAAGAAGTTCCGCTTTAAGGAGATGGGCGCGCCCGACGTCAAGCACCGTGGCCGCACGGGTGCGCTGCTCGTCGAGATCAAGGTGCAGGTCCCCACAAATCTATCTGATGACGAACGCGATGCCATGACCAAGCTGCGCGAGATCGACACACGCGACTATCGCGAGAAGGTCAACCGTTACAAGGCGACGTACTAGGGCGGTCGTGGCGCACGCCCGCGCCCGCGGGCTTATGATGGACGATAGCGAGACGGAAAGGGGTCAGGTAGCATGGCCGAGGACAATAGGAACAAACCGCTGTACATGATCAGCGTGGCGGCCGAGCTGACTGGTATGCATCCGCAGACTCTGCGCGTCTACGAGTCCAAGGGCCTGGTGAATCCCCAGCGCTCGGGCGGCAACACGCGCCTGTATTCGCGTGCCGATATCGAGCGCCTGGAGCTCATCAACCAGCTGACCGACGAGGGCATCAACCTTGCCGGCGTGGTGCGCATTCTCGATATGAAGGAGCGTGCCGAGGAGCGCGAGCGCGAGAACGAGAAGCTCCGCGCACGCGTGCGCCAGCTCGAGGACGAGCTGCACGAGTACAAGATGCAGAAGAAGATCACCGCCCTGGCTCCGCGCGACGGCTCGGTCAACCCCGAGCAAGTCATGCGCAAGCTGCTGGGCACCGGAGGTGACCTGTAGGTCCGCCGGCGCTGCCGGGCACTCATTGGGGACAGACTTAAATGAGTGCCCACAGAATGAGAGTGGATAATCTCCCGTTTTCGGCCTATGTGCAGGCTCAAAGTGGGAGATTATCCACTCTCGTCATTTGAGCGTCTAAGTCTGCCTCCTCGGCACTCAACTCGTCCTGTGCTTTACCGAGGTAAAGTGAACGTGCAGATTCGTAACCCACTCGCAACTGTTCTATGGCACGATATTGAATGAATGTATGCTATACGCCCAAATCTCTTGGGCAGAGTGGGAGACAGTATGGTCAAGCTGTACGAGGACGGCATCTACCTGCGCCGTGGCAGCGAGGTTGTGCCTGCGGCCGAGGCTGCTGAGCGCGGTATTACGCAGACGCCCAAGGATGCCAAACGTGGCACCATCGCGTATTCGATCCTTCAGGCACACAATACGTCCGGCGACCCCGAGGCGCTCAAGATTCGCTTCGACGCCATGGCGAGCCACGATATCACCTTCGTCGGCATCATCCAGACGGCGCGTGCCTCGGGCATGGAGCAGTTCCCGCTGCCCTACGTGCTCACCAACTGCCATAACTCGCTGTGCGCCGTGGGCGGCACTATCAACGAGGACGATCACGTCTTTGGCCTCTCCGCGGCTAAGAAGTACGGCGGCATCTTCGTTCCGCCGCACATCGCGGTCATCCACTCCTTTATGCGCGAGAACTTCGCCGGCTGCGGCAAGATGATCCTGGGCTCCGACTCGCACACCCGCTACGGCGCCCTGGGCACCATGGCTGTGGGCGAGGGCGGCGGCGAGCTGGCAAAGCAGCTGCTGCGCGACACCTACGACGTCGCCTATCCCGGCGTTGTGGCCATCTACCTCACGGGCGCCCCGCGTCCCGGCGTCGGCCCGCACGACGTTGCGCTTGCCATCATCCGCGCCGTCTTTGCCAAGGGCTACGTTAAGAACAAGGTCATGGAGTTTGTGGGCCCCGGCATCGCGAGCATGACGACCGATTACCGCAACGGCGTCGACGTCATGACCACCGAGACCACCTGCCTTTCCTCCATCTGGGTCACCGACGAGGACACGCACGCATTCCTGGCCATGCACGGCCGCGGCGACGACTACCGCGAGCTCAAGCCTGCCGATGTTGCCTACTACGACGGCTGCGTCGAGGTCGATCTGTCGAGCATCAAGCCCATGATTGCGCTGCCGTTCCATCCTTCCAACGGCTTTGAGATTGACGAGCTCAACGAGAACCTCGAGGACATCCTTCACGAGGTGGAGCTCGAGGCCGCTAAGATCGGCGAGGGCAAGACGCACTTTAGCCTGCTCGACAAGATCGTCGACGGCAAGCTGCACGTGCAGCAGGGCGTTATCGCCGGCTGCTCGGGCGGCAACTACGACTCCGTGGTCCAGGCTGCCCGCGTGCTCAAGGGCGCCAACACCGGCTGCGGCGAGTTCTCGCTGTCGGTCTATCCCACGAGCCAGCCCGTGGCACTCGAGCTTACACGCCGCGGCTATATCTACGACCTCATGGAGGCCGGTGCGATCGTGCGCACGGCGTTCTGCGGTCCGTGCTTTGGCGCTGGCGACACGCCTGCCAACAACGGCCTTTCGATCCGCCACACTACGCGCAACTTCCCCAACCGCGAGGGTTCCAAGCCGGGTAATGGCCAGCTGAGCGCCGTGGCCCTGATGGATGCTCGTTCCATTGCGGCAACGGCTGCCAACGGTGGCGTCCTGACGCCGGCGACCGACCTGCCCGAGGAGACTTGGGATGAGGCCTGCGAGTACACCTTTGACGACGCGCCGTACAAGAAGCGCGTGTACTGGGGCTTTGGCAAGGCGGAGCCTGCCGATGTGCTGGTCGAAGGCCCCAACATCAAGCCGTGGCCCGCGATGGAGCCTCTCGGCGACGATATCCTGCTCAAGGTATGCTCCAAGATCATGGACCCGGTCACTACGACCGACGAGCTCATTCCCTCGGGCGAGACGAGCTCCTTCCGCTCCAACCCGCTGGGTCTGGCCGAGTTTACGCTGAGCCGTCGCGATCCGGGCTACGTGGGCCGCAGCAAAGAGGTCGACGCTGTGGAGAAGCGCCGCGTGGCCGGCGAGTCCGCAGGCGACCTGGCGGCGCTCGATGCCGAGCTTGCGGGCGTGTTTGAGGCGCTGACCGGCGCGGGTGTCGCGGCCGATGCCAAGGCGACCGAGTTCGGTTCCATGCTCTACGCCAAGAAGCCCGGTGACGGTTCTGCCCGCGAGCAGGCCGCGAGCTGCCAGCGCGTTATCGGCGGCCTGGCCAACATCGTCCACGAGTACGCCACCAAGCGTTATCGCTCCAACGTGATGAACTGGGGCATGGTGCCCTTCCAGATGGAGGCCGAGCCCAGCTTTGAGGTGGGCGACTACGTCTTTGTGCCGGGTATTCGCGCCGCGCTCGATGGCGACCTGCAGAACATCGCTGCCTACGTGGTGCGCGCTGACGGTTCGGTCGAGCAGATTGAGCTCTACATTGCCGATATGACGGCAGAGGAGCGTGCCATCGTCAAGGCCGGCTGCCTGATCAACTACAACAAGTTTAAGGCCGCTGCCGAGTAACGCACTTAATTGTCCGCCCGGGGCTTACCCTTTCCCGCCCGCTCACGCGCTTCGCGAGGGTCGCGTTCGGGAAAGGGTAAGCCCCGGGCTACATTTCTGCGTTCTCGTTGGGTCTGGAAGGACGCTAATAAATAGACTTACTTGATGCCGCCCCTTTTTATTGGGGCGGCTTCTTTTTGTCGAAAACCGCCACAAAAGGGCAAGCACCTTTGTGGCGGTGGGGGTGAGCTCAATGTCGGTGTGCACGTTGAGCGACATTCCAATAAGCGCCTCTACAGGATTTCATCTGGGTTGACGGGTTTGGTTGTTTTGGGGATGCCGAGTTTGGATGACGCGAAATCGTCAACATTGTCCTTAATTCCGTCTTTGGTGTAGACAGTGACCATATAGGTGCTGTGTCCGAATTCGCCCTTGTCGCGTGTTGCCCAGGCATCCCAGTAGGCGGCCCCGTTTCGCCCTTTGATTTTTCCGACACGGCGGAGTTCTGTTCGCTTTAATTTCTGGTTGCTATAGATGGTTCGACCGGCCTCCTCGGTGAGCCCGCACTGTCCAAGCATCTTGTCGAGGACTTGGTTCATGTGGCGCTCATCGGTGTTTGGTGCGTAGTCGTAGGCGAGGGTGATGGAGTCGAGTGGCTGGTCGTCGATTAGATAGTTTAGCGCCTGAGGTCCAAGGCAGAAATAGGGGGAGCATCCGTCGATCTGACCGAGCAGTGGCAACTTTGACTGCCAACTTCCGGTGGGAATTCCATATTCGTAGAACACGCCACGACAAATAAAGGAGAGCGAGGTGGCACGCGAGCCGGCGTCGACCATTCCGCATAAATCGAAGGGCGAGGTGATACCAAGGGAAAAGGGCGTGATGACGATAAGGAAGAGCATCACGATGGGTACGGCGAGAATGGCGATGACGTTGCGACCGGTGGAATGAGACGGCTTCATATGCGCTCCTCGAGACAAAGATCTGTTGAGGATAGGCAGAAATGGATATGTTCAGAGAACAATTCAAGTTTAATCTCATGGCGCGAGATGGTCGACCGTTAGCGTCGAAAACCACCACAAAGGTGCCTGTCCCCTTTGTGGTGGTGAGGAGCGCGCGGCTTCTTTTGGTAATAGTGCTGGCTGGCGATATCATTAGTGCAGGTAGCGAAGGTTTGCGTTGCGAGGTGCTTTGCTGTGAGAAGTCCTGCCCGTATTGGATTGATTGTTTTGGCGCTTGCGATTACCGTGGTTGGCATGGGCACTGTCGGCATGGCGTTTCTACCTGCTGCGGTGACGGAGCCGGTGGTCAAGCCTGTGACTCAATCTGTCGAACTTCTGACCGGCGACGACAAGCCTGAGACCATTGCCGTTGATTTTGATGAGCAGCCGGCTGTGCTGGGTATTAGCAATTATCCGCGTATTCAGCTTGGGGCCATGCGCTATACCACGGATACGAGCCTGATCGATAGGGCGTCCGAGCTACTCAAGGGCAAAACATTTAAGCGTTGGTACAGATATGCGTCCTATCGGGCAAAAGCGAACGACATGGTTGGCGGATGCCACTCTTCCATCGAGCTGGACACTGCAAACGGCGCAAAGTTATGTGATGTCTCGTACGATCCGGGCTACGAGGGCAATGAGGGTCCGGGCATCTACATCATGGACGGCGATGTCGCCTATGTCATGGAGGGCGACCAGACCGAGCTCAACGATTTTATGGGTCAGTGTATCCAAGATGCCTATAAACAGACCTGCTTGCCTGACCCGCAGACTGCACGCGATAGTGGGTCTGCCCGTACATGGCTGTTCGAGGATGAGATGCCCTGGACCGTCGAATCGGGAAGTACGGGTTCGGCGAAGGAGTAGAGACCGCGATCACCACAAAGGCGCCTGTCCTCTTTGTGGTGGTTTTCGGTCTGTCTCGATCTGTAGCATCTTGGCCGCTAAAAGTGGGCCTGGTGTTACAGATTTAGATTTTTGATCCGGGTGTTTTCTGTTCGTCTCGATTTGTAACAGATAGAGCTCTATTTGCTGACTAGATGTTACAGATTTAGATAAACGGGTGCCGCTGGTCATTTCATCTCGATCTGTAACATCTAGAGCCATAAACAGCCGCTAGATGTTACAGATTGAGATAGTAAGGGGACGAGGCCGTAGCGGGTGAGCGCACCTGCTCCCTATCTTTCAATCACTCAGAAAATCTTATATATAGAGACTTAGATTTATGTATAAGATCGCGCAAAGCTGGCAACAATACTTCTCGAACAACGTGAAGCCGCCCCGTAGGGAGGCCGCCCCAAGAGAGGTGATTCCATGAGAATCGATAAGCTAGCAATGACGTCGCGCGAGGCGCTGCAGACCGCCATGAGCACGGCTGCCGATGCACAGGCCGGCGCGGTGGAGCCGATCCACCTGCTGTCTGCCCTGCTCGGTGCCGGCGAGCGCAATATCTCCGTGATCATCGAGCGCATCGGTGCCGACCCGGCTCAGCTCGCACGCTCCACACAGGATGCCATCGACCACGCGCCCAAGGTTTCGGGCGAGGGCCAGCAGATGGGCCTGTCCAACGAGCTCGTCCGCGTCATCGAGAAGGCCGAGAAGAAGGCCACCAAGATGGGCGACAGCTTTGTGGTGACTGAGCATCTGCTGATGGCTCTTGCCGAGGACAAGGGCGAGGCGGGTCGCGTGCTGCGCGACGCCGGCGTCACCAAGGAGCGCATCGAGCAGGTCTACGAGGAGCTGCGTGGCGATGACCGCGTGACGTCTGCCGAGGACAAGACTCAGTTTGAGGCGCTGGAGCAGTACGGCCGCAACATCTGCGATCTGGCCCGCGCCGGCAAGCTCGACCCGGTCATCGGCCGTACCGACGAGATCCGCCGTACCATCCAGGTCCTGTCCCGCCGCACCAAGAACAACCCCGTGCTCATCGGTGAGCCGGGCGTCGGCAAGACGGCTATCGTCGAGGGCATTGCTCAGCGAATCGTGGCCGGCGACGTGCCGAGCACCCTGCGCGACCGCGACCTTATCGAGCTCGACATGAGTGCACTGGTTGCCGGTGCCAAGTACCGCGGTGAATTCGAGGACCGCTTGAAGGCTGTGCTCAAAGAAGTGCAAAAATCCGAGGGCAAGGTCATCCTGTTCATCGATGAGCTCCACACCATCGTGGGCGCGGGTGCCACCGAGGGCTCCATGGACGCCGGCAATATCCTCAAGCCGGCGCTCGCTCGTGGCGACCTGCACGCGATCGGCGCGACCACGCTTGACGAATACCGCAAGTACATCGAGAAGGACGCGGCGCTCGCCCGTCGTTTCCAGACCGTTATGGTGAGCGAGCCTACCGTCGAGGACACCATCTCGATCCTGCGTGGCCTCAAGGAGAAGTACGAGATCTTCCACGGCGTGCATATCACCGATAGCGCGCTCGTGGCAGCTGCCGACCTCTCCGATCGCTACATCGCCGACCGCTTCCTGCCCGACAAGGCCATCGACCTGGTCGATGAGGCGGCAAGCCGCCTGCGCATGGAGCTCGACAGCATGCCGGTCGAGATCGATGCCACCACGCGTCAGCTCACCCAGCTGCAGATCGAGGAGCAGGCGCTCATGAAGGAGACCGACGACGCCTCCAAGGAGCGTCTGGAGGCCCTGCGCCAAGAGATTGCCGAGGTCCAAGAAAAGCTCAACGTGCAAAAGGCCGGCTGGCTCAACCAGAAGAACGCCATCGACCACGTGCAGGAGCTCAAGGGACAGCTCGACGAGGCCAAGAGCGAAGAGGAGCGTGCGACGCGCAACGGCGACCTGGGCCGTGCGTCCGAGCTGCGCTACTCCGTGATTCCGGGCCTGCAGCAGCAGATTCAGGATTCCGAGGCTGCGCTCGAGGCGCAAAAGCAGCAGGACGGCGAGGGCCTCAACGAGCAGGTGACCTCCGATGAGATCGCTGAGGTCGTGAGCGCTTGGACCGGCGTGCCCGTCTCCAAGATGATGCAGGGCGAGCTCGACAAGCTGAAGGGCTTGGAGGGCGAGCTGCATAAGCGCGTCATCGGCCAGGACGAGGCGGTCTCCGCTGTCGCCGCGGCCGTGCGTCGCAGCCGTGCGGGCCTCTCCGATCCGGACAAGCCCATCGGCAGCTTCTTCTTCCTGGGCCCCACCGGCGTGGGCAAGACCGAGCTCGCCAAGGCGCTTGCCGAGTGCCTGTTCGATGACGAGCGTGCGCTCGTGCGTATCGACATGTCCGAGTACATGGAGAAGTTCAGCGTCCAACGTCTGATCGGTGCGCCTCCGGGATACGTGGGTTACGACGAGGGCGGCCAGCTTACCGAGGCCGTGCGCCGTCGTCCGTACTCCGTGATTTTGCTCGACGAGATGGAGAAGGCTCATCCGGATGTCTTTAACGTGCTGCTGCAGGTGCTTGATGACGGCCGTCTGACCGATGGCCAGGGTCGCCAGGTGTCCTTCAAGAACACGATCATCATCATGACGTCTAACGTGGGCTCCAAGGCCATCGCCGATCTGTCCGGTAAGGACGAGGAGGAGATGCGCCATCAGGTCGACGCCGCCATGGCTCAGACCTTCCGCCCCGAGTTCCTCAACCGTATCGACGATATCGTGGTGTTCCATCCGCTCGGCATGGCGCAGATCGAGAAGATCGTCGACATCCAGCTTGCCGACGTCCGCGCGCGTCTGGCCAAGGAGCGCATGACGCTTGCCATCACCCCGGCGGCCAAGCAGATGCTCGCCGTGGGTGGCCTGGACCCCGTGTTCGGTGCCCGTCCGCTCAAGCGCCTGGTCCAGCGCGAGGTCGTGGACGCCATCGCCGCCGCCATCATCGACGGTACGGTGCGCGAGGGCGATCAGGTGACGGTCGATGCCGACAAGGACGGCGGCTTTACCGTCGTGTGCGACAACACGCCGTCTGCTACCTACGAGGTCCCCGACGCCGAGTAGATTTATGGGACATGCCTTAAAATCTGCCAGCCGTCTCTAAACGCCAAGGGCGGCGGATCCAATTGGGTCCGCCGCCCTTTTTCGTGCGACAATCGATAATGTTGAACACGATTGCATGGCAAGGAGATATGCAGATGATAGACAAGAACAAGACGAATGCGCCGGTCGCCAACGCCGCGCCGGCCGCACCCAAGCCTGCACCCAAGCCTGTGCCCAAGCCGCGCGACCCCTACATCCGTGCCGAGAACGAGGATGACGACGGCTACGATCCTTATAGCGATCGTCGCCCCGAGCGCGAGCCCCTCTTCGAAGCCGACCCCTGGCGTTAAGTAGCTCATTTGGGACGGGGCTTTTTTAGCTACTTTGTTTTCGGCTAGAGGCGTTCATGCCTGCCCCCCTCGGCCGCTCGATATCCTCCGGGAGGGGCCACTAATAGAAAACTTGCTTATCCATTAATCAAGATACGCATAATCTTGCTCTCCTGCTAATCAAGAATCGTTATAATCTTGATTAGCAGGAGAGCAAGATTGGAGAATTATGGCATTCAACGACTTGGTGGCTCAAAAAATAAAGGACTTTGAGCAACAGGGGATTCCGCAGGTCTTTGAGCGCGACCTTGATCTGGGCAACCCGCAGGAGCCAAAGCGCGACAACATCGTATATGTGATTGTGGGCGCCCGTCGTTGTGGAAAGACGTATCGCCTGTATCAGGAGATACGGCGGCTTCAGGGCCAAGGCGTCGAGCTTGACCGGATGCTATATTTCAATTTTGAGGATGAGCGCTTGCGTCCGTATGAGCCATCGCTACTAGCGGACGTGCTCGACACATTCTATGCACTATATCCTGCTGCTCGAGGCGAGGGCGCCTACCTTTTCTTTGACGAGATCCAGGAAATACCCGAATGGGGTGCGTTTCTGCGACGCGTGGTCGATACGGAGAAGGCGACCGTTTACGTGACGGGATCTTCTTCTAAGATGCTGTCCTCAGAACTTAAGAGCGAGTTCAGGGGCCGTTCTCTTGTGCGAGAGCTTTTTCCGTTGAGTTTTTCGGAATACGTCCGATATAAGACGGGGAGCGTTCCTGAGTCGAACGCACCCTTCTCCTCGAGCGATGCAGCGTTGCTCCGACACCATCTGGTCGGATATCTCGAGCGAGGGGGATTCATCGCGACACTTGAGCAGACGCCCGCAGACGCGATTCAGCTGCTACAGGAATATGCGTCGCGAACGGTCGCCATGGACGTCGTTGAACGTTACGACGTCAAGAACCCCCGTTTGGCCTCGCTGTTTCTGGCGCGGTGCATGGCATCTTCGGGACGAGAGCTGTCAGTGAACAAAGTGTACAACGAGTTCAAGAGCAGACAGATATCCGTCAGTCGAAATACGCTCAGTGACTTACTTGAGTATTACGAGGACGCCTACCTGCTGTTTTCGGTGCCGGAGTTCACGCGTTCGCTTGCAAATAATACGCGGTCTGCGTCCAAGGTCTACGCCGTCGATCCTGCGATGTTCGGAGCGTTCTCCCCCGCATCGGCACTGGATCAGGGTCAGAGGCTCGAGACCGCGGTGTTCAATGCACTCAGAAGAAGGACCCCCGCCGTGCGGCCCGGTTCGGTTTGCCGCCTGCTGATTAAAGATAAGAATAAAAGCCATGAGGTGGACTTTGTGGCTGGGGATGCACTGCTCATGCAGGCTTACGGCCTGATTCAGGTAAGTGTGGATATGACAAGCGAGAAAACGCGCGAGCGCGAAATTGCCGCGCTCGATGCCGCGATGGCCCAGTTTGATCTTGGCGAGTCGGCAATCGTTACCATGGATGAGCAGGCCGATATTCCATGCAAACACGGCGTGGTACATGCTGTGCCCGCATGGAAGTGGCTCCTTTCCTAATCGTCTATGGATTTGCGAGGCCAGGACTCAGGTGTCATGGTCCGCTAGTCCTGGGCCTTGATGCTCGGCAGGAGAATCTGGGCGAGGTAGTCGGTCTCGAGTTTGGTCGCGGCGTCGGCTTTGCTGTCTTTGCCGACCAGTACGTTCTTGATCTGGCTATAGGTGTAGCGGTTGCCGGTCGTAAGCTCGACAAGCTCAATGGCCGTGTCCATGGGGTAGGTTGACACGGGATTCTGCGTCCGTCCGTTGATGGTCTGGGGCACCACGTACGGATAGACGGGGCCGCTGGCGTAGACGGTATAACCGTTGCCTAGATTGGCCGCACCCAAAACCGTATCGCCCTCATCGGGCGTAAAGCTCTCGCCCTCGCGCACCGCGACGAGCGTCACAATCGGCGTATCGCTGTCGCCGGCAAGATAGATGCATAGCGTGCTGCCATTTTGCCAAGTCTCGACCTTACCGTACCATTCGACGGGGATATCGAGCTGGTAGAGGTCGGTTGCCTTGTGACGGGCGTCGGCATCACGGGCCGCCTGTGCCTTTTGCGCGCTCACGGCATTGACGGCGGCGTCGCGCCGCGCGGTTGCCGCCTGCTGGAGCACCTTGGCGGTGGCGGCGGAGCTCGCGCCTCCCTCCTCGGCATATTTGGCGGCGGCATCGATCTGGTCGTCGGTTACCGTGTCGGCCGAAGGCACCTTGAGCTTAAAGGCGGCTTGGCTGCTTAGGTCCTGTCCGTCGCTCTTGATCGTGACCTGCGCCTTGGTGGTCGGCACGGTATAGACGGTGCCGTCGGACGCGATGGGGGAGGCGGCAATGGAGAGCGTGTAGTCACCGGGTAGCAGTTTGATGCCACAGCCGTGCTCGTCAACATAGAGTGTTTCGCTCACAGAGGAGCCGTCAGAATCCTGGCCGCTCACCTGTACGGGAATCTTGGAGCCGGTGGAACAGTCGAGCCCCGCGGCATGTACACCAATCTGCACCGACATCATCGTGTGGGCATTGGCGGCGGCGATGGCAGCCTGCTCTTGCCGGTATCCGTTCCAGGCTGCGTAGCCTGCGCCGCCGGCGACGAGCGCAACGACCACAGCGCCGGCGACCATCAGATTGCGGCGCTTGGGCGACATCTTACGATGACGAGCCTCGGCTTCGCGTGCCGAAGGAACGGACGGTAGGGGAATATCGCCCATGGCGATGGTCTCGTCTACGGCAGGCGCGGAGCCTAAGCCAGGGAGCTCGCGGGTCAGCGAATCTTCGACCGGCAAGCTGTCGAGCAAGATGGTTTCCTCGCTCGTGTCGGTTTTGGGATGGTCGTCGGCCCCGCATTCGGGTTCCTGGTGCCCCGCCTCGTCTTCGGTGGGCGCGGCGCCATCGTCTTTTGCATCCTGATCATCGGGCTGCGCCTCGATTTCCGGCTCATCCTGCACATCAACGCTCGAATCGTCAAACGTAATCGCGGCCAGCGCGATCTGGTCTAGGCTCTCCAGGGCCTCGGCACACGCTTCTGCATCTTGGACCTCATCCTCTTGGCCCATCGTTTCATCTTTCATATATCCCCCAAGCTCAATATCGGGACAACACTGTACCCAAAAAGGGGGCTCCATAGAGCCGCCGCATGATTTGAAATCCGATTTTATATATGCGCGTGTTTTTGAATAGATGAATAGAGGCGCAACGACAAAAAGCCCCCGGAAAGCGAGCGAATCGCTTTCCGGGGGCTCTGTGAGACATTGGATTGAAAGGCCTGGTGAGCGAGCCTATGCCCAAGTGCCAACAGCGGCCAACACGTTACTCGGCGTGAGCGTAATCAACCTTGGCGCGGCGGGCAGTGGCCTTCTCCCAATCGCTGGTGCCCTCAAAGACATCCTGCTTGTAGGGGTTGCGGCCGAGCTTCTTGGCACGGTAGACGACGTAGATAATCGCGGCGATGTTGGCGACCAGTGCGGCGATCGAGACCGCAGTAGCGGCGCTGGGGTCGAGCGTGGAGTGGGTCACAAAGATGGACTCCTCCTGGAAGTACGGGAACACCTGGGCAAACATGCACCAAATAGCCAGCGTAAAGGCGCGGTTCTGGATCCAGCCGCCCTTGTTCCAGATAAAGGCGGCGACGGTGGGCGCCAGCAGCAGTGCAAAGCCGCAGAACCAGGAGTGGGTGGGCAGGCAGTTGTAGGTGTAGCAGAAGTTCCAGATGTCGTAGGCGATGATGTAGACCCAGGTCATGTCGGGCCACAGCATGTCGGTCTTGTCCTCAGAGGCGTAGACACTCCACCAACCGGTCATGCAGAAGATGTTGATGATACCGGCGATGCCGTTGAACACGTTGTTCCAGCCGGCGAGCTGCGTGGCGCCCTCGGAGGTGACCCAGGTGGACTTGCCCAGGACAAAGAAGTGATAGGCGCTCTCAAAGTCGGACACGACGGCGATCATGATGTTGATGGCGACGATCACAAACGGCCACGCGCGGAACCAATGCGCCTTGCCGATCTTGCCCCACTGGTACTTAATGGCAATGAAGCCCCAGCAACCGGCCAGCGCCGCGTATACCTTGGCGTAGTGGAACCAGCTGTTCTGGTACACATGGGTGGGGTTGGTGAGCGCCCACTCGGCACCCTGTGAGACGCCGATGGCGATAGCGACGCAGTAGATGGTCATGGCCAGCGGAGCCACGCCAAAGATGATGGCCGCGCCCAGCTTGGTGCGGCGGCCGACCTCGTTGAGCACGATCAGGCCAATAAAGACCATGGCCCAGCCGGCCCAGTGGATAAGGGTATTGCTACCCCAAACATCGAACAGCATGCTGCTCTCCTTTCACAAGCCCGCGGCCCCTCTTCTGATCGCGGGCAGTTTGGCCAAATGTCGTCAGTTCTGGGGCTTGCGCTCCTGATACTTGGCGGTATAGCCCTCGATATGGAGCGTCGAGGCGATGATTTCCTTGACTGTCTCGTCGGGCACATCGGGGTGCGTGCGGATATACATCAGCAGCCCCATGATGAGGGTGTAGAACGTCTCGTAGACATGGTCGATGCGTAGCTCGTGATGGGCGACAAAATCCACCACGGTGGTATCGCAGATATACTGCGCCACGCGCTGGACCACGTTGTGCAAAAAGCCGCCGTAGAGCGCGCCGCTGCTCGAGGTGAGCGTGCTCGGCAACTCGTGGCCGCTCACGACCAGGCGCTTAAAGAGCGGAGCAACGGTGTCGAGTGCGCCTTCGATGTCGCCAACCGTGCGGCTGGCGTTCCACTGCTCGAGCTCGGCGATAAAGCCGTCGATTGCCTCGTCCATAACGGCGGTGACGGCGGCATCCATATCGGCAAAGTAGTGGTAGAACAGCGAACGCGTGCAGCCAGCCCGCTTGGTCACGGCCGATACCGAAAGATGGGACACACCAAGCTCGGCGCTCACGGCGCGCACAGCGGCGAGGATCTCGCGACGGCGCTCGTCGCCCGTCAGGCGTTTTGCCGCGCTATCGGATGCGGGGACGGCATCGACCACAGAGATATCTGCTGCGTTGTTGCCCATGTTTTGCCGCCTTTCATCCTCTTTTGCCTGACCGTTCGCCTAACAGTCTTGAATATTGTTGACGGTTCGTCAATACTATTTTTGACACAATGTCAACAATGGCGGGTGAAAGGCATGGGGGCATGCCCGGCCTGCAAAAAAAGAGGGGCGCTGCGGTCTCGCCGGGCTGTGGCAAGAGAAGGGACGACTATGATTCTCAACGGACCGGGGATTAGCTATACCGAGCCCGATATCGGCGCGGAGTTCGTGCCGCCGATACCGGAGCATCCGCGCGAGGCCATCGTCAAACTGTGTGAGCACTGCACCAACCGCCTGCTGCACCGCGACGAGCTGCTGGGCTACGAGTACTGGTCGTTTGCCGAGGCCGCAACCGACGAGCAGGCCGAAGTGCTCTGCAAGATGAAGATGCGCCGTCCCTATACGCTGCCCGAGATGGTCAAGCTCACCGGCATGCCCGAAGCCGATATCGAGAAGATGCTCGACGACATGAGCTACACGGGTCTGCTCGAGTACAACTGGGAAAACCCCGAGCGCGCCAAGCAGTGGGTGCTGCCCATGCTGGTGCCGGGTTCTGCCGAGTTCCTCAACATGCGCGTGAGCCAGCTCGAGGAACACCCGGTCTATGCCAAGTTCTTTGAGCAGGCGTCCAAGGGACCGCTGTCCAAGGCCACGCCGATGGTGCCGCCCGGCGGTGCCGGCATCGGCATGCATGTCATTCCGGTCGAGAAGGCCATCGATGCCGCGAGCACCTCGGTGCCGATCGAGCATATCGAGCATTGGCTCGACAAATACGATGGCAAATATGCCGCTAGCACCTGCAGCTGCCGCGCGAGCCGTCGCGTGATGGGAGAGGGCTGCGCCGACGACCCGGCCGATTGGTGCATCGCCGTGGGCGATATGGCCGACTACGTGGTCGAGACCGACCGCGGCCATTATGTGACGCGCGAGGAGGTCTACGACATCCTGCGCCAGGCCGAGGACAACGGCTTTGTGCACCAGATCACCAACATCGACGGTGAGAACAAAATCTTCGCCATCTGCAACTGCAACGTCAACGTGTGCTACGCCCTGCGCACTTCGCAGCTGTTCAACACGCCCAACCTGTCGCGCTCAGCCTATGTCGCCAAGGTCGAGAAAGACAAGTGCGTGGCCTGCGGTCGCTGCGTTGAGGTGTGTCCGGCCGGCGCCGCCAAACTGGGCCAGAAGCTCTGCAGCAAAAAGGCCGGCGGCCGCGTGCCCGAGTATCCGCGCCAGGAGCTGCCCGATGCCACCAAGTGGGATCACACCAAGTGGTCGCCCAACTACCGCAACGACAACCGCATCGAGACGCACGAGTCTGGCACCGCGCCCTGCAAGACGGCTTGCCCCGCTCACGTTGCCGTTCAGGGCTACTTAAAGCTTGCGGCGCAGGGCCGCTGCGACGAGGCTCTGGCGCTCATCAAGCGCGAGAACCCGCTGCCCGCTATCTGCGGCCGTGTGTGCAACCGCCGCTGCGAGGATGCCTGCACCCGCGGCCGTGTGGACGCCGCCGTGGCTATCGACGAGGTCAAGAAGTTTATCGCCCAGCGCGATCTGGATGCCGCGACTCGCTATGTCCCACCTGTGGTGACCCCGACGCGTGCCGGCGGCTTCGACCAGAAGATCGCCATCATCGGCGCCGGTCCGGCCGGTCTGTCCTGCGCCTTCTATCTGGCCGAGAAGGGCTACAAGCCCGTCGTGTTCGAGAAAAACGAGCGCCCGGGCGGCATGCTCACCTACGGCATTCCCAGCTTTAAGCTGCAGAAGGATGTTATCGAGGCCGAGGTCGAGGTCATTCGCCTGATGGGTGCCGAGTTCCGCTATGGCGTGGAAGTCGGTCGCGACGTGACGCTCGACGAGCTGCGCGCGCAGGGCTTTAAGGCCTTCTACGTGGCCATTGGCTGCCAGGGCGGCCGCCTTGCCGGCATTCCGGGCGAGGATGCCGAGGATGTGACCGTGGCCGTCGACTTCCTTCGCGAGGTTAACAGCGGCAAGATCGACGCGCTGCCCGGGCGCACCATCGTGGTGGGCGGCGGCAACGTGGCCATCGACGTCGCGCGCAACGCCTGCCGTCTGGGTTCCGAGCACGTTGAGATGTTCTGCCTGGAGAGCGAGGCCCAGATGCCTGCCAGCGAGGAGGAGCGTCGCGAGGCCATTGAGGACGGCGCGCACATTAGCTGCGGCTGGGGCCCCAAGGAGATTCACCTGGACGAGGCCGGTCGTGTGTGCGGTATCACCTTCAAGCGCTGCACGCGTGTCTTTGACGACGAGGGCCGTTTTGCGCCCGAGTATGACGAGAACGACTTGCGCCGTGTCGATGCCGACCGTGTCGTCATGTCCATTGGCCAGTCCATTGTGTGGGGCGACCTGCTGGCTGGCTCCAAGGTGGAGCTCGGCCGCGGCCAGGGTGCCCTTGCCGATCCGCAGACGTACCAGACCGCCGAGCCCGACATCTTTGTGGGCGGCGACGTCTACACTGGCCCCAGCTTTGCCATCGATGCCATTGCCGCCGGTCACGAGGCCGCGGTGTCCATCCATCGCTTTGTGCAGCCGGGCTCCACGCTCACCATCGGCCGCAACCAGCGCCGCTACACCGCGCTTGACCGCGACGATGCCGTGATCGAAAGCTACGACAACGCGAGCCGCGAGGTTGCGCATGTGGACCGCGAACGCGAGAAGGCCGCGCCGTTTAGCGAGTACGTCGAGACCTTTACCGAGGAACAGGTGCGCGCCGAGACCGCTCGCTGCCTGGGCTGCGGCGCCTCGATCGTCGACCCCAACAAGTGTATTGGCTGCGGTCTGTGCACCACCAAGTGCGCGTTCGACGCCATCCATCTGGATCGCGACCGCCCCGAGTGCTCAACGATGGTCAAATACGAGCAAAAGCTCCCAAGCCTGGGCAAGTACGCGCTCAAGCGCGCCATTAAGATCAAATTCGGGAAGAAGTAATGAGGTTCCGCCGTTCTAACGAACGGCGGAACTGCCGACGCTGCGCGGCACCCAGGTACCCCATCTTGCCCCTCAACTGCGGCGCCGCGGGCAAAAGCCCAGC
>URUW01000004.1 GCA_900551205.1 uncultured Collinsella sp.
TCCTCACGCGTCGCCGCGACCACCGTACGCGACACCAGACGCGCTCCGGCCACCATGTCGTTGGCGGCACAACCCTCAGTAAAGCTCTGGACGTCGCCTTTCTGGACAATCTTGCGTTTGAGCTTGGGAGCGCACACAAAGGTGCCCCTCCCCTGCTGTCGGTTGAGATATCCCGCGCGCGACAGCTCCTCGATGGCGCGGCGCACGGTGATGCGCCCCACGCCATAGGACTTTGCGAGCTCCATCTCGGAAGGAATGCGCGAACCGGCCGCGTACACGCCGCGCGCGATCTCGCCCTTTAGGTCGTCCATGACCTGCTGGTACAGCGGCACGGCGGACACGTCGGCACGCTCGGTTTTATCGTCGGTTGCCATCGTTACGCTCCATCTCGCGCATGCTCGGACTCAAACTCTTCAATCGCCGCCATAAACTGCTCGCCAAAGGCGTCGGCCTTTTTCTCGCCGATGCCGTTGACCTGGATAAGCTCGTCGCGCGTCTGCGGGCGCAGGCGGCACAGGCCGCGCAGGGCCTTGTCGGAGAAGACCATATACGGCGCCATCTCCAGCTCGGTCGAGATCTCCTTGCGCAGGGCGCGCAGGCGCTCGAACAGCTCGGCATCGTCGCCCACGCGCGGACGCTGATCCAGCTCGGCCTCCTCGCGCAGCAGGTCCACTGCGCGGCGGGCGCGGGCCGAGGCCTTGCGCTTGGACGCGCGGCGCTTAACAGTAAAGGCAAACGCCTCGTCCTCGACCTCGCCGGCACGCGGACCCAGGCCCACGACCGGATACTGCCCCTGTGAGGTGGCCAAATAACCGCGGCCGCACAGCTGGCCGATGATGTCCTTGATGCGGCCGACCGATTCGCTCGACAGCTCACCATAGCCGCGATCCCCGTCCAGATGCATCTGGCGAATGCGCTCGGTGTTGCCGCCGTGAAGCACATCGGCGATGAGCGACTTGCCAAAGCGCATGGGACGCGTGGCCACATAGCGCACGGCGGCGCGAGCCATACCGGTGACGTCCTCGACCTCGAACTGCGTGAGGCAGTTGCTGCAGTTGCCGCAGCCCTCGGCGTCGTCTGTGGCGGTGGCGCCCGCACCAGCCGCAGCAGCATGCTCGGCCGCGGCCTCGTCGCCAAAGTAGCGCAGCATGTATTCGCGCAGGCAGCCGGTAGTATTGCAGTAGCCCTCCATCTGGCTGAGCAGACGATATCGATTCTGGAGCGCCCACGCGCGTTGCTCGTCATCGAGCGCCTCGTCGGCAGCGTCGCCGCGGTCGATCAAAAAACGACGCATGCGAAAATCGTTGCCGTTCCACAGCAGGTGGCAGCTGGCCGGATCGCCATCGCGGCCGGCGCGGCCCGCCTCCTGATAGTAAGCCTCGATGCTCTCGGGCACGTTGTTATGGATGACGTAGCGCACGTTGGGCTTGTCGATACCCATGCCAAAGGCGTTGGTGGCGACCATCACCTGAATGTCGTCGTCGATAAAGGCACGCTGGCTCTGACGACGGGCGTCGTTGCCCATGCCGGCATGGTAGCGGCCCACGCGAATGCCGCTGGGGCCCAACGCCTCAGCAAGCTCGCCTGCCAGCACATCGACGGTCTTGCGGGTCGAGCAATACACGATGCCGCTCTCGCTCGAATGCGCGATCACATAGTCGCGCACCCACGCGGTCTTAGCCTTGTCGCCCATCTCCTCGCAGCCAAAGTAGAGGTTCTTGCGATCGAAGCCCGTCACCACCGTCGCCGGGTTTTGCAGGCCGAGCATCTGCTGAATGTCCGCACGCACGCGCTCAGTCGCTGTAGCGGTAAAGGCCGCCACGATGGGGCGCTGCGGCAGGGAATCGATGAACTCGCGAATCTGCAGATAGGCGGGACGGAAATCCTGACCCCATTGGCTCACGCAGTGGGCCTCGTCAATGGCCACGAGCGGAACGCCGATGCCGCCTTCGACCGCAGCTTCCTGCGCAAAGGCCAGAAAACGCGGCTCGAGCAGGCGCTCAGGTGCCACATACATAAGCTGGTAGCGACCCTCGCGCGCCCGCTTGAGCACGGTATTTTGCTGAGCCGGCGTAAGGCTGGAGTTGAGATAGCTGGGGCGCGCGCCCGCCGCGAGCAGTGCGCGGGTCTGGTCCTCCATAAGCGACAGCAGCGGACTCACCACAAAGGTGATGCCGGGCAGCATGAGCGCGGGCACCTGGTAGCAAATGGACTTGCCGGCGCCTGTGGGCATAACGCCCAGCGCATCGCGACCGGCAAGGATCGCATCGACCATGCGGTCCTGCCCCGGGCGAAACGAGGTGTAGCCAAAATAGGCGCCGAGCGTGTCGAGCGCCATCTGCTGCATGCTATCGGTCATGGTTTCCTAACGTTCAAGTCATCTGCCGCCGATTATACGCCGCCACGCGGACCGGTGCCGCGCCGCTGTCGGCCACGGGCGATGCAATCCGAAGGGAACGAGCGTGGATTTTTGGACACTTTCCGGATGAGCGTGGATAATCTCCCACTTTGAACCCGTCACCAAACCAAAAACGGGAGATTATCCACGCTCATTCTGCAGATTGCCGCTCTGGCGGGCTTGCAGCGTCGGCCCGTTACGCGGTTTGGTAAAACCGCGTAACTTACATCACCATGACGTAGCGGCTACCCACGTAGTACTGTTTGCCGAGCAAAACCGGCTCATCGTTGGGACCGGTAAAGCCGGCGCGCAGGTTGAGCAGCGGATCATGCGGGGCAATGCCCAGCTCGGCCGCCTGCTCGGCATTAGCTCGAACGGCCTCGACCGTACGGTAGCCAACCGAGACAATCGGCGTTCCGCCAACACGCTCGACCTCGGCAAAAATCGACTTGTCCTCAAGATCGGCCGTCAACAGCTCACGGTAGGCGTCAAACGGCACAAAGATGTTCTCCTCAAAGATGGGCTCGCCGTCGGCCGTACGCACGCGCTTGATATGCAGTAGCAGCGCATCCTTCTGCAGACCAAAGAACTCCATCTCGTTTTGGCGCGCCGGAACGATCTGGCGATCGACCACGTGCGCACCGGCCTTCATGCCGTTGCCGGCACACAGCGCGGTAAACGTCTGCAGCGTCGAGGCATGGAACTGACGATTGATGTGCGGTGTGGAAACAAAGGTGCCGCGGCCCTGTTGCTTAACCAGGTAGCCATCGGAGCACAACTCCTCGACGGCGCGACGCACCGTAATGCGGCTCACGTCGTACTGCTCGGCAAGCTCGAGCTCGGACGGAATACGCTCCTTGGGTGCATAAACACCTTTCTCGATCGCATCTTTGATTTCGTCATAAATCTGCTGGTAAAGCGGTGCATTTTTGGGTGCAGGCATATCTAATCACTCTTATCGAAATATCGAAATAACTAATACGTATATAACGTCTAGTTTCATGTTACCTCATATTGATAAAACGATACACCCCACCTACCAAAAAGCGACAGCTTCATTTTGGTAGGTTTTATCTGGTCAAACGAGAGCCCCTCGAAAGCAACGGGGCTTTCGGGGGCTCATTCGAATGGGCTGCGCTTGACCGGCAAAAAGCCAAAACCCTACTTGCCGTCATCCTGCTGCAGGCTGTCCTGCTCGCTGAGGCGCGCCTGCCTGCTGGCCATGCGCGCGGGCTTGTCGGGATCGGGTACGGCCGTGGGCATGGGCTCGTCAACATGACCGCCCCACCAGCCGCCCACAAAGTTGAGCGTGTGGAACACATTGATCACGGCGCCGGGATCAATGTCGCACACCAGCTTGATAATGTCTTGGCTCTCGTAGGTCGAGACAACGGCGTGCAGCAGATACATCTTTTCGCGGCTGTATCCGCCAATGACCTCGGCGCAGCTAATGCCGTGCTGAAAATGGTCAACATAGGCGGTCATGACCTCGTCGGCCTTGCGCGTCGTGATCTGCAGCGTCACACGGTCGTAGCGACGATAGAAACTGTCGATGGTCTTGGTCGAAATAAACTGGAACACGATGGAGTACGCCGCATTGTCCCAGCCAAACATAAAGCCAAAGATCGCCAGGATAAAGCAGTTGAAACCAAAGATGACGCCCCAGATAGTCTTGCCCGTGTGGTTGGAGACCCACAGCGCGATAAAGTCGGTGCCGCCGGTGGATGCGCCGGACTTTAGCGCGATGGCAGCGCCCAGACCCGAGACCACGCCGCCAAAAATGATGAGCATAATCTTGTCGCCCAAAAACGGGGCAAAGTGAAAGATGTTGAGGAACAGCGACGAGAGCACGACCTGCATCATCGAGAAGATGACGAAGCGCTTGCTAATGCCGCTCCAGCATAGGAGCGCCACGGGGATGTTGAGCGCGAGCATACCGAGCGAGATGTCGATGTGGACGCCGCCGAGCGAGGTAACGCGATCGAGTAGGACCGCGACGCCGGTGAGACCGCTCGGAAGCAGGTCGGCGGGTTGAATGAACGCCTGGATCAGAAATGTCTGGAGAACGGCAGAAATGGTGACCGCCACGGCGGTGATGGCGCGGCGGACGATGGTGAGGCGGCCGAGCACGAGCACGCGGTCCGTGAGCTGATCGATGGCATTCGCCACGTAGGCTCCCTTCGAAGGCAGATGTAGTTGTGGGGCATGTCGGCGATTGTAGCATGGAGCGACAGAGGGCGCCTCAATTCACCCTCTCTCGACAACCAAAACGGGACCGGTAACCCCACAACCAAAGGCCCAAATTCTAAGTGAGTAGACTTTTCGCAACCTGCCGAGCACAGCCAATAACAGCCACCTCTCCGACCTGCGGTTTTACTAAGGCAGATACGCTTTGTGCTCGGCATGTGCCAAAAAGTCTACTCACTTAGTCCGAGTCGAAGCCAAACGGATCTAAATTGAAGCCAAAATGAGCCAATCCACCGCAAGAGACGTGTGAATCCGCACTTCTTGCGGCGAATTGACGCTACAAAGCGGTCAGAATGTCGGCGAGGTTGTCGATGACGGCGTCGGCTCCCGTTTGGTCCAGGTTAACGCCCTCGTGCGGACGCAGTGCCAGGACGCGGGCGCCGGAGCGCTTACCGGCCTCGATGCCCAAAGGCGAGTCCTCGATAACCAGGCACTCGGCAGGCTCCACCCCCAGCGCCTCCATGGCACGCAGGTAGATCTCGGGGTCGGGCTTAAACGCACTGCACTCGTGACCGCTGATGGTGTAGTCCAGCACGTCGGCGATACCGGCAATCTCCACCAGCTCGTCAATGAGCTCGCGATAGGACGAGCTCGCGATGGCACACTTGACGCCGCGCTCGTGCAGCTCGCGCATCACCGGCTCCGTCTGCTCGTTGAGCAGCTCGGCATACGGAACAGGGTGAACCGGGCTGTAGACCTGTTTGTACTCAACGCGCAAGCGCTCGCGCAGCTCAACATCGTCGGGCACCAGCGACTTCCAGATGGCAGGCTCGTTAGACCCCGAAAGATCGGGGATCTCGTCAAAGTGGAACCCCTTTTCCTCCATAAACGCCACGCGGCGACGGTTGTAGAACCACTCGGTATCGACCAGCACGCCGTCCATATCAAACAGCACTGCCTTGATCATACGCATCTCCTCCCACCTGCCAAAAAGGGACAGGTTTATTTTGGTAGGTTTTATCTGGTGTTTTGCGACGCGACAGACACGCCCCCAAAGCAAAAAGGGGACGGGGCGCAAACCCCATCCCCTCTCAATCAACCCGTAAGGTCTACTTACTTGTGATTAGTAGGAAAGCTTCCACATGTAGCGACGCATGGTCAGCGGGTGCTGACGGGCCTCGGCGATCTGGTTGCCGTACTCGCGCATAACGGCGAGGTGCAGCAGCGGGTTGAAGTAGGTGACGACGCTTGCCGGCACGGCGTCGGCCAGGCCGTAGTCCTTGGAGTCGATCAGAGCGACCTTGGCGCCCATGCGCTTAAGGAAGGTGAGGGCGCGAGCGTCCATCGGACGGGTGGCACCGTCGGACATGAAGAAGACGTAGGGCTTACCCTCGGTGGAAACCTCGAACGGGCCGTGGAAGTACTCGCCGGTGTTGTACGCGGCGGCGTCGATCCACTGCATCTCGGTGAACAGGAAGGCGGCGTGAGAATAAGCCATCTTCTCGGAGGCACCGGAGGCCATGAAGTAGATCATCTCGTCGTCCTTGAAGTCCTGGGCGAACTGCTTGGCGAGGCCCTTGGCGGACTGAGCGGCGTTCTCGCAGAGCTCGAAGACGTTGGTGAGGCCGGTGATCATGTCCTCGTAGTGGTCATAGCCTTCGGTCTGCTGAAGGATCTCGACAGCAAGAGCGATGGCGTAGCCGGGCTTCTCGCACTTGGCAGCGTAGTTGGCGTGGAAGCCGTGAACGATGACGTGGTCGGCGTCGACGGTCAGAGCGGAGCCAGCCTTGTTGGTGAGGGAGACGACCGGGCAGTTGTGCTTCTTGGCGGTCTTGTTGGCCTCGACGGTCTCGGGCGTGGAGCCACCGAGGGAGCAGGTGATCACGAAGGTGTGCTCGTTGACCCAGGAAGGCGTGTCGTAGTTGAACTCGTTAGCGGTGAAGATCTGAACGTTCAGCTTGTCCGTGTTGTTGGCCAGGAAGTACTTGGCGGGGTAAAGGTCGGACATGGAGGCACCGCAGCCGACGAAGGCGACGCTGTGAATCTCGTGGTTGGACAGGACGTCAGCGACGATCTGCTTAGGGAGGTTAAGGTCGATCTCGTACATCTGACACATTCCTTTCGATGTTTTGCGGCGCCACATTGCCGGACGCTCGCAGGGTTACCGTGGTTAGGGCCAAGTCGCCGGCCCGTTGGGGATGTGACAAAGGACTGTCCCTTTGTCACATTAGGGATGGAAGCCTGCCTGGGGTATGGGATGCCAGGCAGGCCCCCGGGGAAAGCGGTTAGACGCTTGGTCGCGACTAGGCCAGGATGCCGGCCGCGGAGAGGGCGATGCCGCCCACGATGGCGATCACGAGAAGCCAACCGGTGTTGACGTTCTTCTTGATGAGCCAGTACATAAGGCCAGTGAGGCCAAGGGAGATCATCTGGGGCATCATACCGTCCAGGATGTCCTGGATAACGACGGTGCCCTCAGCGAACTGCAGCGGGGTGGTGGCGCCGATCAGCGTAGCGATCATGCCGCCCACGGACATAAGACCTACGATGCCGCAGACATACATGAGCTTTTCCATGAGGTCGCCGCCCTGAAGCTTGCTCAGGTACTCGTGGCCGCCCTGATAGCCCATCTTGGCTGCGAACCAAGTGATCAGCACAGAGGGGACGATGGAGATGAGCATGGCCAGGATCGGGCCCATGATGGAGCCCTGCTGAGCCAGCTGAACGCCCAGGCCAAAGGCGATAACGCGGATGGTGCCCTGGAAGAGGGAGTCACCGATGCCGGAAAGCGGACCCATGAGGGAGGTCTTGACCGCGTTGATCGAATCGGGATCGAAGTTCTCGGGATCCTTGGCGTACTCCTCCTCCATGGAGGCGGCGAGACCTAGGACAAAAGCGCTCGTCTGCGGGGTGCAGTTGTAGAACGCCATGTGACGGCGGTAAGCCTCTTTCTTAGCAGCGAGCTGCTTGGGGTCGGACTCGTCCGGATAGAGGCGGTCGAGCGTAGGAACCATGCCGTAGAGGAAGCCCATGTTCATCTGACGCTCGTAGTTCCAAGAGGCCTGGATGGCCCAGGAGCGCCAGAAGAACTGGCTGACCTTCTTGTTCAGGGACACGTCCTTGGTTGCGGTTGCCATAGTGTGTTCCTCCTTAGTCTTCGTCGTCTTCGAGCGGATCGTAGTCGGAATCGACACCGGCGGTTGCATGGGAGCCATTGAACTTGAAGCCCATGAAGACGATAGCCAGGCACACACCGATCAGAGCGACCGCGATGACGGACAGGTTGAGGTAGGCGGCGAGCAGGAAACCGATGAACAGGAACGGGGTCATACCCTTCTTGATCATCATGGTGAGCAGCAGAGCCAGACCGTAGGCGGTCATGATCTTGGTCGAAACGTTCAGACCAACGGACAGCCACTCGGGAACCATGTTGACGATGGCCTGAACCAGGTCGGTGCCAACAAAGACGGCCAGGAAGATCGGCAGGAAGTACATGATGGCGTACAGACCGGAGCCGGCGCAGATGTGCATACGGTAGGCGGTCTTGAAGTTACCGTTATCGATCGCGCTATCGGCCACATGGGTGAGGGCGGCGATGATGGAACGGAACACGATGCCGAGGAGCTGACCCAGGACGGCGACCGGGATGGCGATCGTCATGGCGGTCTCGGCGGAAGCATCGGTCAGGCACGCGAAGGCAGCGGCCACGATGCCGCCCAGGACCATATCGGGCGGAACGGCGGCGCCGACCTGCACCAGGCCCATGGACACGAGCTCGACGGCGGCACCGACGGCAAGGCCGGTGGGCACATCGCCCAGCAGCAGACCGACGAGCGTGGCGCCAACGAGGGGCTGCTCGAAGTTAAGACGGCCGAGCAGGCGGGAGTCCCACATGCAGAACACGCCGACGAGGCCGACGAGCACCGCACTGATGAACGTATTCATACCCTTCTCCTTTCAGTCAGGCAAAAGCCTGGTTGATTACAGCTTGGCGTCGATGTCGACGCTCTGATACGTGGGGGTCTGCTGGACGTAGAGCTTGATGCCCATGTCGAGCAGCTGGTTGACGTCGGCCTTCTGGGTGGCGTCGAAGAAGACGGAGCTGTCCTTGCCGCCGATCTGATCGGCACCGTCGTGGTTGGCGGTGGCGCCCAGGTTGATGGCGTCGAGCTTGTAGCCCTGACAGAACTGCAGCATCTCGGCCGTGTTGCCAAAGACGAACATGACGCGCTCGCCGAGGGTGTTGAGCTTGTCCATCTTGGCGAGGGCACGCTCGACGGTGAAGACGTTCAGGCGCACGCCCTGGGGCTTGGCAAGCTTGAGAGCGCCCTTCTTGATGTCATCGTTGGCGGCAGCGTTGTCGACGACGATGATGCGCTCGGCCTGGACCTTGGTGGTCCAGGTAAAGACGACCTGGCCGTGCAGCAGACGGTAGTCAAGACGTGCGAGGACGATCTTGGCGGGACCGGAGCTGTGACGGGACGCCTTGGCCTTCTTGGCGGGAGCCGCGGCGGCCTCGACCGGTGCGTTGGGGTTGGTCAGACCGGTGCGGGCCTCGTTGATGAGGGCCGCGAGCTCGGCGCCCTTGACGGGGGCGGGGCTCATAGCGAGCGTCAGTGCCAACGGAATGTTGAAACCGCTGATCACCGTGAATGCCGCACCGTTGCGGGAAAGCTCGACCATGCTGTTGTTGACCGAGCTGCCGAGCATATCGGTCAGCACATAGACGGTGTCGTCCGCGTTGAACGTGGCGATCATGGCGTCCACCTTATTGGTGATGGGCTCCTTGTCGTCACGAGCAAGCGACACGACGTGGACGTTCGACACGTCGCCGAGAACCATCTCGAGCGTGTCTTTGGCGCCTGCGGCCAGGCCGCCATGAGATGCGAGAATGATCTGATTCATCTTGCCTCCTCCTTTTCGTTATGGTCATTATAACGTCTTATACGTTGCGGATATTGCTAATTAGTATAAAGACCGTTCGCGGGTGAAAATCGACCGTTGACGGGTTTAACGTACTTGAAACGTTGGGGCTGGGTAGGCCGGCGCTGGCTGGATAATCCCAGGTCGGACGCCGTGCGCAATCCCTTATCGCACGAAGTACCAGGGGCTTTCCTGCACGGTGGGCTCCAGCGCGATGCCGGTGCGTTCCTTAAACAGATCCATTTCCTGCGATTTCTCCGTCCACCACGCATTGGGCTTAAAGGTCATGCTCTCAATGACATGGCCGACAAACACACTGTTGCGCAGCCTGGAGAAGTCGGTGTTCATAATCAGGATGGACGCGAGCACCAGCACGATGCCCAGAACCTTGATCGCACCGGCGGGCTCGGCGTAGACACCAATGCCCAGCAGCACGGTGACGACCGTCTCGAATGACATTACGACGGGAACTTTCGACGTCTCGAGCCCCATGGACAGACCCTGCATATATAAGACATAGGCCACGGCTGTGGGGATGAGTCCAAAGCCAAGGAACAGCAGCAGCAGCTGTGGCGACATTGCCGCGGCGACATCTGGCCACGGAGCCGCGATAGCCGCCATAACCGCACCGCCAAAAACAAGGCCCCAAAACGTGACAGCCAGCGGGTGGACCGTCTTGGTTGCTATCCGGCTAAACACCGCGAGCGACGCGCCACAAAAGCCCGCAATCACGCCCGACGTGACGCCCCAAACCGAAAAATGAAAACCGGAAAGGTCGCCATCGGTCACTGCAAGCACACAGCCACCGATGTTAAAAGCGATGGCAACGAGCTTGTTGGGAGTCACATCCTCGCGATAAAGTACGCGGCCGAGCATGACGCCAAACACCGGCGAGGTGTAGAGCAGCACCGAGGCCGTGGACATGCCCACCTCGCCCATGCACTCGTAATAAAGCGTGTTAGCGGTGGCGAGGCCGATAATGCCAAGAAGCGCACAAGGAACAAGCTCTTTAGGACTTGCCTTGAACAGTGCCAGGGGACCCGATGCCTTTCCCTCACGAGCACCTCCCTGGCAACCCATGAATGCCAAGACCGGAGCCATTAAGACGGCACCCGACAACAAGCGAAAGGCAGCCATACTCTGGGACGTAACGCCCATGGCCGAGATGCCGTTTACAAAGATTCCGATGCTGCCCCACATAAGCGCGGCGATCAGCACCAGCACATAGCCCAGATTGCTTTTCTTCAACGCAGCCTCCTCGGTATTGTTTCCAATATGTTTCACACTACGTTATAGTCGTTATATACATTTTTCAAGGCACAAATCGGCAGACGGGAAAATCTGCTTTTCCGCTACAACCCATTAGTGCAAAGAGGCCAGGTTCATATGCACCAACTTGGTGCATATGAACCTGTCCCCAATGCACCAACCCCTTAACAAACACGACGACGCCGACGTTTTGGCAACGTCAGCGAGCGCCCGTCATTTGAGCCAAGGTGCCGTGAAATGAAAAGGCGCTGACCTTCTGGTCGCGCCTTTGAAATTGAACGGCAGATTGGCCAAATGCCGGGCGCGCAGCGTCGAGCCGTTACGCCGTTCGGTAGAACGGCGTAACTAGTAGTCCAGCTTCCACATGTAGCGGCGCGTCATATAGTCCTTGTGGGTGACGGCAGAGAGCGCGCGCATATACACGTTGTTGAGGATCGGGGCAAAGATCAGGTGGTTGAAGTACTCGCTCACGCTGTCCTTGATGTCGTTGAGACCGAGCTCCTTGGCGTCGAGCTGATAGACGCGCTCGCCACCGTACTGGTTGACGAAGCGGATGCCGCGCTCGTCATTGCAGCGGCTGCGGCCGACGCTGATGAGCTGGAACAGCGAGGTGCGCTTGTCCAGAATCTCGAAGGGGCCGTGGAAGAAGTCGCAGGTGTTGATGGTGCAGGAGTCGATCTGCAGCATCTCCTGCACGTTGCAGATGCTAAAGACGTAGGCGGCACCAAAGAGCGGGCCCTGGGCCATGACGTTGATGCAGGGCTTGTCGGCGTTCTGCTCGGCCCACTTAGCAGCGAGCGGACGGGTGTACTCGACGGCCTTGCGATAGATGGGGTCGACCAAGTCGAACGCGGCCATAGCGGTCTCGTACTCGGCATAGCCCTCGGTCTGCTGCGTGAGCTCCATGGCGATCATGGTCACGACGGCGGAGTTGGTGCGGCCCATGCAGGACTCGTCGACGGCCAAGCTGTCGTACTGGATCTTGTAGTCGCAGACCTCGGTGAGGCCGGACTCGTCAACATAGATGGCGATGGTGCTGGCGCCGTGGTCCTTGGCAACCTGAGCGGCGACGATGGTCTCCTTGGTGCCGCGCATGGACACGACGACGGCCAGGGTGTTCTCGTTGACGTAGGCCGGGGTGGCGTGCACAAACTCGTTGCTGGTGTAGCTGGAGCTCACGACCTGCGTGGCCTCGTGCTCCATAAAGTACTGGGCAGGATAGTTACCACCGTTAGATCCGCCGGCGCCGATCCACACAACGCGCTTGATGCCGCCCTTGTCTGCCTTGTCAGCCAAAACCTGGGAGACGACATCCTTAACCTGTTCCTGAGTAGTCATCGTGCATCGGCCTTTCTTCTCATTTGATGCTCTTGACGGCATACAAGTTACATACATGTTTTGGTGTTGTCGACTAGTTGTATGCTATATTTGTTTTAGAATTTTTGCTGCTAAGGTTTTCGGCAATCCATTACCAGCGGTTTTGTTGTCATGTTGGATACATGCTTGGTTCGGTAAGTATACAGGTTAGATACAGGTTGATCGCATGAATGCTTCGTCTAAAAAGAAACTGGCCCAATACGAGCGCTTGGCGGGCATGCTGCGCGACCGCATCGCCGCCGGCACCTACGCGCGCGGAGACAAACTGCCGTCCGAGATGGAACTCATGGACGAATCGGGTCTGTCGCGCAGCACCGTGCGCCATGCCCTTAAGGTGCTTGTTGACGAGGGCCTGGTTCGCACCGAGCGCGGACGCGGCGCCTTTGTGGCCGACACGCCGGCGCTCCACGAGAACAACCTGGTGTTTTCGAGCTATACCAAGCAGGTCGAAGGCCAGGGTATGAAGCCCACCACGCGCACGGTGGACTCGGGCTTTGCCAAAGCAATGGGCAGCGTGGCCAAGTTCTTTGACGCTAGCGTGGGCAGCAAGCTCGTCAAGCTTGTCCGCCTGCGCTATCTGGACAACGCCCCGCTGTGCCTGGAGACCACCTATCTTCCGCCAAGCTTTGAGGCGCTCATCGATCGCGATATCAACGGATCGCTCTACGCCACGCTGCGCCAGGAGTTCCATCGCGCGCCGGCGCAGGGGCACAAGACCTTCGAGGTGTGCTATGCCTCGCAAAACGAGGCGTTTTTGCTCAACGTTGAGCGCGGGCAGGCATTGATCCTTATCACCGACTACGTCTACGACACCGACGGTCGCCCGCTCCATGTCTCCAAGCGCATCCAACGCACCGACCGCGCCAAATACACCGAGCCCATCGGCTAACCTGCCAAAATAAACCTGTCCCTAAATGGTAGGTTTGGGGAGGTCGGGGAACCAGGTTGGTTTGGGTTGGTTAGGGACGCGCTCGGCTAGGACCAGCTCCATCCAGCACATGTCGTACCAGCGGCCGAACTTTTGGGCGCAGCGATCGAAGGCGCCCACCAGGCGATATCCCATATGGGCATGGAAATCCTGGCTGTTGTGCGTCAGATACTCGTCGTCCTTATCGTGCGGCACGGCGATGAGCGCGCACATGCTGGTGATGCCCATCGCGACCAAACATTGCTTGAGCGCGTCGTGCAGCCTGCGGCCCAGCCCGCCGTGGCGCACGTCGCGCGCCAGATAGATCGACGTCTCGACCGACCAGTCATAGGCCTCGCGGCTGTTAAGCGCGCTCACATAGGCATAACCCACTGGACGCCCGTCCAGCTCCATCACCAGATACGGATAGCGCTCGAGCGTACGTTCGATGCGCCCGGCGAACTCCTCAACGCTCGGCACCTCGTATTCGCAGGTAATCGCCGTCTGGCGCACATACGGCTCATAGATGGCAAGCAACGCCGGCGCATCATCGGGCGTCGCCAGGCGAATCGTCGGCTCGGACATCTCGGTCATACAACCCTTCTCCCCCAAAAAAGCAAAGACCGCCCTGCGCCAAACCCAGCGCAGGGCGGCCCCCGTCATCATGTCAACTTACAGGACAGCCGCCAACGCGTCGATGTCCTCCTGCGTCGTGGCCCAGCTAGTGCAAAAGCGCACCACGGTGTGGGTCTCGTCGTACTTTTCCCAGTACTCGATCGAGGCATGCTCGCGAATGCGGGCCATGTCCTCGTTGGGCAGAATCACGAACTGCTGGTTGGTCGGCGTCTCCAAAAAGAACTGGTAACCGCGCTCGTGCAGCACGCGACGAAGCGCCTGCGCGGTTTCGATCGCCTGGCGACCAATCTCAAAATACAGGCCGTCGGTAAAGAGCGCCTCAAACTGCACGCCCGTCAGGCGGCCCTTGGCCAGCAACGCACCGTGCTGCTTAATACGCGGAATGGGATGCGCCGGAGCGTGCATGCCGCAGAACACCACGGCCTCGCCGCAGAGCGCACCGCACTTGGTGCCGCCGATGTAGAACACGTCGCACAGCTGTGCCAGCTCGGGCAGGGTAATATCGCACTCATCGGACGCCAGCGCATAGGCCAGGCGGGCGCCATCCACAAACAGCGGAATCTCGCGCTTCTGGCACACTGCGTGAATCGCCGCGAGCTCGGCCTTGGAGTACAGCGTGCCGTACTCGGTCGATAGGCTCACGTACACGGCACCCGGGAACACCGTGTGCTCGTAGCTCTCGTTTTCGTAGAACACCTGGATATAGTTTTCGAGGTCCTCGGCGTGCATCTTGCCCTCGTAGCCGGGGATGGTGAGCACCTTGTGGCCGCCAAACTCGATGGCGCCTGCCTCGTGGCAGGCGACGTGGCCAGTCTCGGCAGCAACGACGCCCTCGTAGGGCGCAAGCAGCATGTCGATCACCGTCGCGTTGGCCTGCGTGCCGCCCACCAGCAAGAACACGTCGGCATCGGGAGCCTGACAGGCCTCGCGAATCAGCCGCTTGGCACGCTCGGTGTGCGCATCGGTACCGTAGCCGGGCTGCGGCTCCATGTTGGTATCGACGAGCGCCTGCAGCACTGCCGGATGAGCACCGTGGGAATAGTCGTTGTTGAACGCGAGCATGGCAATCCTCTCTAGCCGGGCATGGGCCCGATGATTTAAACGCCGCTATTGTACGCCGCCCGGATAGGCAATGCGCGCGGCAAGGCACTCAAGTGCCAGCACCAGGGCAAAGCCGCAGCTCACGTCAGTCAAAAAGTGCGCACCGATCACAATGCGGCCAAAGGCGACGAGCGCCGCAACCGCAGCCGCCGTCCAAAAGACCACGCGACGGCGCGACGGCTTTTCCTTAAAAGACGCCGCAGGAAGCCCGGCAAGCATAAGACCGATCGCCGCGTGCGCCGTGTGTCCGCTCGCAAACGACTTAAAGCTGTCCTTGATTACGCCGGCCGCAATATAGCTCCACTTGTCGGGGTTGCCAATCACCCACCACGGCTGAAAATTGAGCCCCGGCGTGACCTCGATCACGCGCATGCGCGGGCGCGACCACAGCGGCTTGACAACCACGTTGAGGATGATGGCCTGAGCGACCCACACGGCAAGCACCATCAGCGCCCAGCGCGTGAGCTCTTTGGAATCGGTATCGCGCGTAAGGCGATAGACGATGAAGTTGGCAGCGATGACCAGCACAAACGTCAGCACGAGCTGAGCCGCAACAAGTTTGCCGCCGACGCGCAGGGACGAAATAACCTCGTAGCCGGCCAGGCCGACGTTGACGAGGATGCCGAGTACGGCGAGCCACTTGCTCGCCTTGGAATCGGGACGTGCCGCGCGCACGAGCATAACGCCCGCGACGCTCGCCGTCAGCTCGAACGGCAGCTCGCCGGCGGCCTCGATAAAGCGACCGTACATGCTACCGATGTTGAACAGCGCGCTCGAAATCTGATAATCGAAGAAGCTGCCCACGCCCAGGCAAAGGCACAAAACAACCGCGATAATGGCGACGTCTTTCTTATAGATGTATCCGAACATGCTTTCCTTTCGATGGAACCAGAGTGCCCAAATGGGGCGTTTGCAACGTCGACCCGTTAGTCGTCGTCGCTCGCACCCAGCTGCTGCAGCAGCATGAGGGCGGCTGCCACGGGGCCGGTGCCGTCGTTGGCATCGAGACCGCGACCCAGGCCGCTGCCCGCACCGGCGCCCGCCTTGTAGGGCACCGACAGCTTGCGGCTCTTGGGGAAGTTCACCGCGCCGTACCGATTCTTAAACTCAAAGGCTACCTTCTTGGGAACGTCAACCCCCAGGAAGGTAATGCGCCCACCGCTGAGCGTGACGCTCTCGAGCCCCAGGCGCTCGCCGCGGATACGGATGCGCGCGCGGTTGAACAGGTTGAGCCCCGCCAACGGCAGCTCACCGTGCGCGGCCTCGGTCTCTTCCTGCACCTCGTCGATGCTCTCCAGGTCCTCGGCCGCCGCGAGCTTGCGGTACACGAGCACGCGCTGGTCCACCGCCGGCAGGTACTCCTCGGACAAGAAGTAATCGGCAGGCAGATTAATGCCCACGCTCGCCGCCTCCACGCCGGCATCGTCATCGCCGCGCGCCTCGGCCACGGCCTGGCCCAACATCTGCGTAAACAGGTCAAAGCCCACGCTCGACAGGTTGCCGTGCTGCTCAGCGCCCATCAGCGAACCGGCGCCGCGAATCTCCAGGTCGCGCATGGCGATGCGCATGCCGCTGCCCAGGTCCTGGAACTCGGAAAGTGCAGTCAGGCGCGCCGTGGCCTCCTCGGTGAGCGGCAGCTCGCCCGGGAACATAAAGTACGCGTAGGCCTGCGTGACAGAACGGCCCACACGGCCCTTGAGCTGGTAAAGCTGTGCCAGACCCAGGCGCTGCGAGTCCTCGATGATGAGCGTGTTGGCGGTCGCGTTGTCGATGCCACTCTCCACGATGGTCGTGGCGATGAGCACATCGATCTTTTTGGTCGCGAACTCGATCATCACGTCCTCGACCTCGCGCGGGCTCATCTTGCCGTGCGCCACGCCCACGCGCGCCTCGGGCGCGGCCTCGTGCACGCGCGCCACGGCGTCATCGATGGTCTTGACGCGGTTGGACACGTAATACACCTGACCGCCGCGGCCCACCTCCAAGCGAATCGCCGCACTCACCACGTCGGGGTCGTACTCCCCCACGTGCACGATCACGGGACGACGCCCGGTCGGCGGTGTGGTGATCAGGCTCATGTCGCGCACGCCGCTCGTAGCCATCTGCATGGTTCGCGGAATGGGCGTGGCCGAAAGCGTGAGCACGTCAATCTGCTCGCGCAGGTTCTTGAGCTGCTCCTTGTGCTGCACGCCAAAGCGCTGCTCCTCGTCGATGATCACCAGGCCCAGGTTCTTGGGGTTCACATCGGCCGAAAGCAGGCGGTGCGTGCCGATGAGCACATCGATCGTGCCCTCGGCAAACGCCTTGAGTGCGCGCTTTTGCTGCGCCGGGGTGCGGAAGCGGCTGAGCACCTCGACCTCCAGGCCAAACGGGGCAAAGCGCTCAAAGAACGTCTCGTAGTGCTGCTGGGCCAGAATGGTCGTGGGGCAGAGCACCATGACCTGGCGGCCGGAGTCCACGCACTTAAACGCCGCACGCAGGGCGACCTCGGTCTTGCCAAAGCCCACATCGCCGCACAGCAGGCGGTCCATGGGCTTGGGCGCCTCCATGTCGGCCTTGATGTCGGCGATGGCCTCCAGCTGGTCGCGCGTCTCGTCGTAAGGAAAGCTCTGCTCCATCTCGATCTGCTCGGGCGTGTCGGGTGGGCAGGCGATACCGGTAATCGAAGAGCGGCGCGTATACAGATCGACCAGGTCAAACGCCAACTTTTTGGCGTTCTTGCGCGCCTTATTGGTGGCACGCGTCCAGTCGGCGGTGTTGAGCCTGGTCAGGCGTGGCTTGTCACCGTCGGGGCCAACATAACGCGTAATGCGGTCGACCTGCTCCAGCGGCACGTAGAGCTTGTCGCCATCGGCGTATTCCAGCAAAAAGTAGTCGCGCTCCTTGCCGCCCACTTCCTGGCGCGCGATCTCGCTAAAGAGCGCGATGCCGTGAGTGGCGTGCACCACGTAGTCGCCCGGCTTAAACGGGAAGGTGATCTGCGTAATGTCAACCTTGCGGCGGCTGCGCGCGCGGTTGGCGTCCATGCGGGCGTTGAGGTCGGCAATCGAGAACACGGCCAGGTTGGCATCGGGCACCACCACGCCCTGCGGCAAGGCGGCATCGACAAAGGTCACGCGTCCGCGCGAGATGGTGGGCACGGCGGCACCGGCGGCAGCCTGGGCGGCACCTGCCTCGAGCGAGCGGGCGTTGAGCGCGTCGGCCTTGCGTTCGCGAATTGCAGCATGAGCATCCTGGCGGACAGCACGATCGGCAGAATCTGCCGCTGCCACGCGCACACGGTCGCCAATAGCGCCCGCGTTTTCGGGCGCGGCCGTCAGCGACTCCTCAAAGGTAATACCCTCATCGCCAAAGGTGAGCTCCATCGACTCGCGCGCACCGCGGTCGGGGATGGCAAATACGCAGGCATAGCGCTTGCCCACGACCTCCTGGATGCGCGTCATAAAGCGATTGTCCGAGCCCGCGATGGCCGGCTGCTCAATCTTGAGCTCTGCCGTCACCGCACCGCCGGCACGGATCAAGCTCACGTAGTTAAGGCGCTGCTGGGCACCAAAGTCGAGTTGCTGGGCACGCACGTACAGGCCGTCCAGACGGTCGACCCCCGCCTCGCCGGCACGTGCCTCGATATCCTCGTAGGCGCGCAGGCAATCGTCGAACAGCGAGCGCGGCTCGGACAGCACCACGAGCGCCTTGCCGCTCACATGCGACAGCGGGCTCACGGTCTGGCCGTACATCACCGGCAAAAAGCGGTCGAGCTCGGGCGTGACGATGCGCGCATCCACCATCTCGAGCAGCGCCGCCAGTTTGCTGTCGTCCTGGCTGGCACGATAGAGCGCCACATGCATGTTGTGGACGGCGTCGTCGGTGAGTGCGAGCTCGCGACAGGGGAAGATCTCGATGCTGTCCTCGTTGCCGATGGTCTGGCCCGTGGAACTCACCATGCGGCGGATACGGTCGATCTCGTCGCCGAAAAACTCGATGCGCACGGGCGCCTTTTCCTGTGCGGGAAACACCTCGACGGTGTCACCGTGCACGCGGAACAGGCCGGGTGCATCGGCGGCGCCGGCATTGGTGTAGCCCATGCCCACCAGGCGCTGCGGCACCTCGTCAAAAGGGATCTCCTCGCCCACCGCAAAGGTCGTGGACTCCCAGTAGCGGCTCTCGACCGGCGGCACGCAGCGCAGCAGTGCGCGGGCCGAGGCGACCATAATGCAGTTGTCGCCGCGCACGATGCGCCCGAGCGCCTCGCAGCGCTGCGCCACCACGGCGTCGTCGGGCGCCTGCTCGCGCCACGGATAGTCCTTGCGCTCGGGGAAGCGGCACACGTGCGCCAGCCCCACATAGGCGGCAAGGCTGCGGGCGGCACGATCGGCCGCGTCCTCGCCGCTCACAATGTAGACCGTGGGGCGCGGACGGCGCGCAAACTGGGCGGCGGCCATAAGCGTACGGCCCGACTGCGACACGGCCAACGTCACGTCCTCGCCGGCATCGAGTCCGGCCTCGACGGTCTGCAGTGCCTCGGCAGTGTAGAGCTGCGCGGCTATACGGTGAATGAGCATGCTGTTCCTCCGGCATCGCAACGCCAAAAGCCCGCCGGGGCAAGCTCGGCGGGTCGTACGTCAAAGATCATTGTTTGTCATGGTAGCGCATGGAGAGGACTCCTGCTCAAGGGCAAACCCGGCCCTGCAAAAAACGCCAGACGAAGATGCATTCCGCCCTACCCCGCTACGCGCACGCTGGGGCACAAATCTGCCAGCGGACACTCGTCGCACTTGGGTTTGCGGGCATCGCAGATTTCGCGACCGAAGGTGATCCACTGATGGTTGACCGACTCCCAATACTCGTGCGGCAAAATCTTAAGCAGATCCTGCTCGGTCTTGAGCGGTTCCTTGGCATGCGTCTTAGGACTCAGCATCAGGCGGTGCGCAATGCGGTTGACGTGCGTGTCCACCGCAATGCCCTCCACAATGCCATACCCCACGTTGAGCACGATGTTCGCCGTCTTGCGCCCCACGCCCGGCAGCTTTACAAGCTCCTTCATGTCGGCCGGTACCTCGCCGCCGTAGTCAGCAACGATCATCTGCGCGGCCTCCACGGCATGCTTGGCCTTACTCTTATAAAAGCCGAGTGACTTAATGGTGTCTGCCACGTCAGCCACGCTCGCTCCGGCCATGGCCTCGGGCGTGGGCCACTGGGCAAACAGCCGCGGCGTCACCTTGTTGACCTGCGCATCGGTCGTTTGCGCCGAGAGCAGCACCGCGATCAGCAGGC
Source organism: uncultured Collinsella sp. (assembly GCA_900551205.1). GTDB lineage: Bacteria > Actinomycetota > Coriobacteriia > Coriobacteriales > Coriobacteriaceae > Collinsella. Next base: position 20,070 of record URUW01000004.1, read on the forward strand.
GGAAGGGATTCTCGTGGTCCAAAAAGCACTCGACCGGGCCATAGCGACGGTTGAGGCGCTCACACACCTCGATGGCGCGCTCGCGCTTGGCGGCATTGGTCTCGCGTGGCATAACGACTCCTCGGCTCAACGGCACAATAAACTTATGGACACAATTGTCCCACGTCCGAGACGCTTACGCCTCCAAGAATGCACCGGTCTGACGGCTCCACAGGCTCGCGTACTCGCCACCTGCCTCGACAAGCTGCGTATGCGTGCCGTCCTCGACGATCTCGCCATCGGCCAGCACCACAATACGGTCGAGCGCCGCCACGGTGGACAGGCGGTGCGCCACCACAATGGAGGTACGTCCACGCATCAGGTTTTCGAGCGCCTCCTGCACCAGCGCCTCGGACTCGCTGTCCAGGGCAGAGGTCGCCTCGTCGAGCACCAGAATCGGCGCGTCGGTGAGAATCGCGCGGGCGATAGCCACGCGCTGACGCTGGCCGCCCGAGAGCTTAACGCCGCGCTCGCCCACCATGGTGTCAAAGCCACGAGGCAAGCGGTCGATAAACTCCAGGGCGTTGGCCAGGCGCGCGGCCTCGCGGACCTGCTCGTCGGTGGCGTCGGGGCGGCCGTAGGCGATATTCTCGCGAATGGAGCGGTGGAACAGCAGCGCCTCCTGCGGCACGTAGGCAACCTGGCGGCGCAGGCTTTGCTGCGTGCAGCGCGAGACATCCTGACCGTCCACGAGCACGCGGCCGCCCTGAACATCGTCCAGGCGCAGCAGCAGCTTGGTAAGCGTCGTCTTACCCGAGCCCGATTTGCCCACCAGGCCCACGCGCTGGCCCGCCGCCACATGAAGTGTCAGGTCATCGAACACGTTCTCGCCCGCCGCAGCGTCACGGTACGCAAAGCTCAGGTGCTCAAAATCAATCGCGCCCTCGGTTACTTTGAGCTCAGAGGCGTCCGGGTCGTCTGCCACCAAACGCGGCTCGTCCAGCACGCGCGCCATCTCGGCCGCATCGCCCAAAGCGCGGTTGATGCGCTGCATCATGGAACTCACGTAGTTCAGGCGCATGGTGAGGTTATAGGTGTAGGTAAAGATCATGACGAGCGAGCCGGCCGAGATGCCAAACCACGCATTGCCGCCCGCCACGAACACACTCACCACGGCCATGGTGATGACGATAAGGCCCGAGGTCGTAAAGTTTCGCTGCATCATGGCGTGCATCGAGACCGTCTCGGCGTCGCGCGCGGCGCGGTCGGCGGTATCGAACAGATCGCGTTCAAAGTCCTCGCGCCCGCAGGTCTTGACGGCCAAGATGTTCGTGACCGCGTCGGAAAGCACGCCCGAGAGCTTGTTCTGCGCGGCGGACGTCGCGGCCGAAAGCGGCATGATGCGCTTGTACATAAGCCAGACAAACGCGATGTAGACGACCATGATGCCCACCAGGATCACGGTAAACGTCGGCACCACCGGGGCGAGCGCCGCCACCGTGCAGATGACCGAGGTGATGGTAGGGATGAGCGAATACACCGTCACGTCGACCAAGCCCGTGTAGCCACTCATGAAACGGCTCGTCTGGCTCACAAGCGGCTGGTATGGAATGTCATGGATTGGTTGGAGAGCGGGTCGAAGCACAGACGCGCCAGGTGATAGTTGCCCGCAATCTCGAGCTTATAGACGGTGTAGTCCTGCAGCTTGGAGAGGATTTGACCCACCAGGTTAACGAGCACGAGCGCCAGGATATAGGGGGCGAAGACCTCAAACACCTGGTCACCCGCCACGGGACCGGCTTGAATGCGGTCGACAATGAGGGCCATCACATAGGTATTGGCAAACGTCAGCAAAAAGATGTAGCCCGCCGACGAGAGCACCGAGAGAAAGACGATCAGCGGCTGCGTGCGCGTGACGTCCCAAAAACGCTGCAGCGTGCGGCGCACGGTGGAGCGTTTGAGCGGACTGGTGCTTCTCTGAGACATGGGCTTCCTTTCGCGTCTGATAGGGCGAAACGCCATTGTTGCACATTGAAGCGCACTTCAGGCAAGCACGATGCGAAAAGCGGTGGGCACCCGCGTTTACGCCGGCGCCCCGCCGTCAGATGCAGCTAGTCCTCGTCTTTTTGGTCTGCGAGCAGGCCTGCGGACTCCAAGCCCAAAATCGCGTCGGCTTCCCCAGCATCCTCCAGCGCGTCGATGTCCTTGAGCTTGCGCTCCATGACGTTGGTGCGCGTGGTGATGATGCCCTCGACCGTTTTACCCGCGGTCTCGATCTGCTGCTGGGCGCGGCGCAGTGCCGCCTGATAACGTGGCAGCTCGGCCTTGACGGCGGAGAGCACGCGCAGTACGTCGTCGGTACGTTTTTGCAGCCTAAACGTCTGGTAGCTCATCTGCAGGCTGTTGAGAATGGCGGCCATGGTGCTGGGACCGGCAACGTTGACGTGATAGTCGCGGCCCAGGGTCTCGATAAGCCCGGGGCGACTGACGACCTCGGCATACAGGCCCTCAAACGGCACGAACATAATGCCAAAGTTGGTGGTCGCGGGTACGCTCAGGTACTTTTCGCAGATGTCCTTTGCCTCGCGCTTCACCATCATATCGAGCGCCTTGCGCGCAGCGGCAACGGCCTCCGCGTCGCCCGACTCCTGCGCGTCGAGCAGGTGCTCGTACGCGTCGCCCGGAAACTTGGAGTCAATCGGCAACAGCGCGGGATCGCCCTCGTCCACCGGCAGCTTGACGGCAAACTCAACGCGTTCCGAGGCGCCGGGCTTGGTGGCGACGTTTTCCAGATACTGGTCGGGCGTGAGGATGTCCGCCAGGATCGCGCCCAGCTGCACCTCGCCCAAAATGCCACGCGCTTTGACGTTGCCCAGCACGCGCTTAAGGTCGCCCACGCCGGTGGCGATAGACTGCATGTCGCCCAGGCCCTTGTACACGGCCTCGAGCTGGTCGCTCACCTGCTTAAACGATGCCGACAGGCGATCGTTGAGCGTACGGGAGAGCTTCTCGTCCACCGTCGCACGCATCTGATCGAGCTGCACGTTGTTGTCTTTGCGGATGGCGCCCAACTGGGCATCGACCGTCTCGCGCACCTTGTCCAGGCGGTGCTCGATGCCTTCGCGGTTGGCGCCAAGCTGTTGGGCCGTCTCGCGGCGCAGGTCATCCATACGGTCACCCGCCTGCGAGAACTCGCGCGCAATGGTCAGGTAGCGCTGCTGCTCTACGGCGGCGTCGGTCGTCTGCTGCTGCGCGATAGCATTGGCCGTGCGGCGGGTTTCGGCCAACGCGACGTTCAGGGTGTCGAGCGTGCTGTTGGCCTGCTCGAGCGCTGCCAGCGTTTCCGCGCTACTGTCGCCACGCTCCCACAACTCGGCACGCAGGCTCTTGAGCTGGAGGGCGCAAGCCACAGCAACCCCCACCGCCACCAAGGCGATCACAACAAGCACAATATCAATAGCAGACATAAACTCCGCCCAACAAACCCAATCGAGCACCAATCAAAGCCGCGATCAATCTTACCCTGTCAAACGCAGTTCATGTCCAATCGAGCGCAGACAAGTTACCTTTGCGCTATGGGTGCTGGTCCGCTAGCTCTCCCAGCTGGCGCGGATGGTTGCTGCGACATCCCCCAAGCGCTGACCAAGAGCTGCCAAGTGCTGAAGTACCTCATTGGGCGAGGCGCCGTTGAGGATGCACGTGAGGGCATATGAGGCCAAGAAGATTGTCGCGAGCCCCATCGGGATCAGCACGATCATCGCCAGCGTACGCAGGCGCTGGGCCCAGAGACGGTGACGCGCACGACGTTTATCGAACGCGAGCTCCTGCGCATATGAATCCTGCTGTACGGAATAGGCCTCTGGCGCCGAGTCACACCCGGGCACAGCTGCAGGTACAGCAGCGGGCACGACATTTTGCGCAAAGGGCTGGGCTGCCGCCCCTTGCATTTGCATCTCCATGAGTCGTTGCTGCTGACGCAGCATGCGCTCAGCTTGTTGCTGCGGAGTCTCAAGAAACAGATCCATGCTGGCCTCCAAAATCGGAGCATTCGATGCTTACGACCAGCATCCCGCACCGCCATGACCGCGACAACGCAATCGCCGGCAATAGCCACAAAGTTTCTTTTGCTCAAAAGCTGTCGAAAAGCTCAACAACTCCCCTACCAGCACTTTCTCTGAGCTTTTTTCGCCAACAATCTTTTGGCCTTCCGCCCTTACGCCAACTGACCAAAATCTAACC
>URUW01000005.1 GCA_900551205.1 uncultured Collinsella sp.
CAATCCTTGCGGCGAGAGATTTTAAGTCTCCTGCGTATGCCAATTCCGCCACGCCCCCGTGAGACTAGAAGTCTAGCACAAGCCGCCCGTTACGCGTTGACAGCCATCGAGTGCTGGCCCGACTTTTCCAAGTACTCGGCAAACTTGGCCTCGTCGCCCTTGTTCTTGTACTGCAGGGCCAGCAGGTATTCCAGGCGGCAGCTCTTGACCTTGTCGTCACCGGCCTCTTCGAGCATGCGCTCCAGCTCGGGAATGTCGTTGTGGCGCTTGAGGATCATCGTGTCGTACATCAGCTGGCATTCGTGTGTGACTGCCTCGGCCTGACCGCCCTCAAAGCCCTTGATCTCGTGCAGCAACTCCTTGGACTTTTTGCGGTCCTCCTGGCCAACGTAGTAGTTAAAGGCTTTGATCACCAGGTCGACGCGCTGCATCTTGGGCAGGTTGAGTCCCAGCAACAGGTCGAACATCTCGTTGGCGTGTTCGTGGTCCTCGCGCAACAGATAGGAGTTCAGGCGCAGGTAGTCGCGGTTGTAGCGCGGGTACAGCATGCTGGTGAGTTTGCCGTCGAGCAAACGATCGAACTCGTCCCACTGTTTGGCAGCCATCAACTGCTGCAGGCGCTTAAACGTGGTGCGTTTTTTGATGCTAAAGAACACCGACACGGCGATACAGATGATAACGACGGCGGTCCAGAGTGTGCGGGAATCGGGCATATTAGGGTCCTTAGTCGCTCATAAAGCGAGCGGTATGACAACACGTACTGGATGTATTATACGCAGCGCGCAAGCAAACTGGCATAAAAGCTCATCGAGGCCGAGTGCCATCGCTCGCTGCGGTACACTTACCTAAAGTAAACCATGAAGGGAGACATTACCTATGAAGAAAATCGTTTTGGCTTGCGGTGCTGGCGCTGCTACTTCCACGCTCGTTGCCCAGAAGGTCGCCACCCTGCTCGACGCCAACGGTTACGCCGACAAGTATGAGATCGTGCAGTGCGCCATCTCCGAGGCCAAGGACGCTTGCGACGAGGGCGCCGACCTGCTGATCGCCACCACCGTTGCCCCCGAGGGCCTCACCTGCCCGTACGTGAGCGGCGTGCCCTTCATGACCGGCATGAACCGCGTTGCCGCCGAGAAGGCCGTTCTTGACGTCATGGCTCAGTAGGCGCTGCCTGCATGAGTGAGCAGAACGCCAATCCGGTAGAGCTCTTTGGTATGCGCGTTGCCCATGTGGGCATTAACGCTGCCGACCCGGCAGACGCCTTGGAGATCGCGGAGCTGTTCTCGACGATGATGGGCCTGCCCGTTATCGAGACCCCGGTTTCGTACTTTAACGATTCGCTGGTCGAGGTTATGAAGCAGAACGGTCGTGGCACCAAGGGCCACATTGGCTTTGCCGTCAACGACATCGATGCGGCCGAGAAGTGGTTTGCCGAGCGCGGGCTCGAGGTCAACGAGGAGTCGCGCGCGCTGCTGCCCGACGGTAGCACCAAGCTCGTGTACTTTAAGCGCGAGTTCGCCGGCTTCGCCGTGCACCTGTGCCGCGAGTAGCGCACGAGCTGCTTTAGTTAGCAAAAAGGGATAGGGCCGTATGGCCTTATCCCTTTATTTATGCCGAGGGATCGACTTTTGCAACGGTCAAAAAACCGAAGTCTAATACTTTTCCGAGAAGTGAACGAGACAAATCAGCCCCCCCCGAAGCATCGACACTTTAAGGGCATCGTTTCCTGCAGTTTCGATGCTGGAATCCTGCGATTTTGCGGCCGAAAAATGCGGATGCTTCGGGGGTCCGAATATGGTCGTTCACTTCTCGGGAAAAGTATTAGACCTCGATCCACGAGGGGGCATCCCTACCGTGGCAGGCGAATCGTAAAGCGGCTGCCGACCCCTTCGACCGAGGTCACACCGATGACACCGCCATGGCTATCGACGATCCACTTGGCAATGGCAAGCCCCAGACCCGAGCCCTGCGCGCCGGCATCGCGCGCGTTGTCGGCGCGGTAGAACCGCTCGAACGCGTGAGCTGCGGATTCCTGGTTCATGCCGATACCCTCGTCCTCAACGCTTATGTCGATCGTGCCCATGCCCGCATCCGGCGCTACGCCAAACGAGATGGGCGTTCCCGCATCCGAGTACTTGGCGGCATTCTGCACGATCACGCGAAGAGCCTGCTTTACAAGCGCCACATCGACGGACGCATCGCAGCGCGAGTCGCTGACAAGCGCAGCGTCAAAGGCCAGTCGATACGTGTGCCCGGCATCGATCATCTGTGATTCTTCGCAAACCTCGCCGACCAGTGCAGCCAGGTTGGTATTCGCGCGCCGCAGCACGGTGCGACCGGCATCGCCGCGTGCCAAAAACAGCAGCTGTTCCACGAGCTCCTGCATATGCTCGCTTTCGGCTTTGAGCGAGGTGATGGATTCTGCCAGCACGTCCGGGTCGTCTTTGCCCCAGCGGTCGAGCATGTTCACGTAGCCCTGAATCACCGCGATGGGCGTGCGCAGCTCGTGGCTCGCATCGTTGACAAAGCGCATCTGCTGCAGCTTGGCCTCTTGCATCTGGCGCAGCAGGCGGTTGAGTGCGACCTCGATGCTTGCCAGGTCGGCGTCGCCGGTGGTGACGCTCGGCGAGTCGACGCTTGCGCGCTCGATGGCCTGTTCCAGCGTTTCCATCTTGCCGCCGGAGAGCTGCATACGGCCGAGCTCGTCCACGCGCAAGGCAAGGTCGTTGAGCGGCGCCATGGTGCGGCGCACGCGGCGGGCGCCGCCGAGCATGTTGAGCACGCTGATGACCTGCCAACCCATAACGACAAGGTAGAGAGGCCATAGCGCGACGAGGTCCTGCGCGAGGGGGAAGGTCTTGGTGGTACGCGCAAACTCGACGGTATAGGTGAGCGTTGTCAGGTCCCAGCCGCGTGCGGGCGTCAGCGACATGCCGTGAACGGTGGCGCCGGGAATCCAGCCTGCGGTAAACGCGCTGTCGGGCAGCGTCTGGTTGTATCCATAGACGAGGATCGCCGCCGCAATCACCATCAGCAACAGATCGAGCCAGACGTAGCTCATCAAGCGGCGCCACATATAGCCCCAGTTGATGGCGCGGGCGATGGAGGTGACGCGCTTGGCCTCGGCGTTATGCGCGGCAGACATAGCCCACCCCGCGCACGGTCTGGATGATGCGGGCGCCGCCAGCGTCTTCGATCTTGGCGCGCAAATGTGCGATGTGCACATCGACGTTGTTGGTATCGCCCACGTAGTCGTAGCCTAGCGCCTCATGCGCGATGCGCTCGCGCGTGAGCACGGTGCCGGCGTGCGCCATAAGCAGGGCGAGGACGTCGAACTCGCGGGCCGTGAGCGCGATGGGCGAGCCGCCGACCGTGACTTCGCGGCGGTCGGGGTCGAGCGCAACCGATCCCACGGTGAGTGTGGCAGGGGAGGGCGAGGCAGGGGTCTGGGCCATGTCACTGGCCGGGGGCATCGCGGGGGCCTTCTCGCCCGCGACGCCCGCCATGCCCGCTCCGGCGCCGACGCCAGCTACGCCCGAAGCCGCCCGCATGGCCTCCGAGCGCTTCAACGCCACGCGGATCCGTGCGAACAGCTCCTCAATCGCAAACGGCTTGGTCAGGTAATCGTCGGCGCCGGCATCGAGCCCAGCCACCTTGTCCATCACGGCATCGCGCGCGGTGACCATAATCACCGGCACATCCTTGTGCTTGCGGATGCGCCGCAGCACTTCCATACCGTTGAGCTGCGGCAACAGTACGTCGAGCAGAATCAGATCGTAGTCGCGCTCCAGCGCCAGGTCCACGGCGGTGCGGCCGTCGGCGGCGTGCTCTACCTGGTAACCCTCGTGCTCCAGCTCGAGCGTCACAAAGCGGGCGATTTTCTCCTCGTCCTCTACAATCAGGATTCGTGCCATACGTGCCCCCGTCTGCGATTACTTGTCGTCGTTGAGATTTTGCTTGATGTCGTCTGCGGCGTCGGCGGCGTGATTCATAAGGTTGTTGATACTGCCGGGCACATCGCCGTCGCTGTCGATGCGGTAGCGCATGCCAAAGAACAGGCCAAGCAGCATCAACCATATCGTGGCGCCCCAGGCAAACAAGGCGATGATGGGGATCAGGATGGGAATGTTGAGGATGATCGCATCGCGGCGCGTGGCGATAAACTTGGTGTCCAGGCTCAGGCGGAAGAGCTTTTTGAGGTACTCCCACACGCTGTCCATCTTCTTGGAGAAGTCGGTCTTTTCGCTCGACTTTTCGTAAGCGACCTGCGCGGCGACCATCTCGGCAGAGGGCTCATCGACTGGCGCGGACTCGGTGGCGGCATGCGCCGACGTGGTCTGGGTCTTGCCCTGCGACTCGAGCCAAATGATGGCATCCAAAACGTTGCCGTCGGCAGCGTCGAGCGCGGCCTTGGCATCGGTGTAGCTCACGTTGCACTTGGTGCGGATAGTTTCAACTTTTTCGAGGTCGTCCATGACCTTTCCTTTCGTTCGATGGGCGCGACGCCGGGCAATTTGCTCGGGCGCGAGCGTTGCGTTCGGCGGCCTGCGTTGCGCGGCGCCGCCCCGCCCTTGGTCGAACTCTATAGTGCAGGTTATAGATTAAGCGATTCTTGAGCCAAGATTAATGTTGGATGAGTTTTTGGATGGCAGTGGGAAAAGTATTAGACCTCGATAGCGGGAGATGGTGGGCCGGTATCAAGCCGGCGTCAGAAATGGGATAAGCAAGGCGTATGGATCGCACGGATCAAAAACACGTTGCAAAAGTATGAAAATATCCTGCAATTGCAACATGAAGTACTTTAGCAACATAACGGCGATAAGCGAGCTTTCCGAAAGCGAGGGCGTGTTCACCACGGCCCAGGCGGCTCGCATGGACATCTCTCGAGATGCGCTGGCACACTCATGCCGTGCGGGGCGTCTTGAACGGATATGCCACGGCGCCTACCGGATGTTGGGCACACAGTGCCGAGATACCGACGAGCTCAACGCTTTTTGGAAGCTCACCAATCCCTCCCTTTGCGCGTGGGAGAGAAAACGCCAGTGGGATGGCATCGCCGTGAGCGGTACGACGGCGGCGAACCTTCAGCAAATCGGCGATTTCTTTCTGTCCCCCTACAGGATGACCGCGCCCATGCGCATCAATACGAGAAACGAATCCCTTTCTTTTGTAAAGCGCGAGATTGCGGAGCAGGATATCGTCTGGCTCGACGGCCTGCCGGTAACCAAACCCGAGCGCACGCTTGTCGATCTTTGCCTCGATTGCGAGGACCCCTCATTAATTATCGATGCCTATAACGACGCGCTTGGGCAAGGGCTCGATATGCAGTGGCTGAAAGATCTTGTAGAAGAGAACTCTAAAACCGCCAAACGACGCGAACTAATGAGGCCTTTGCTGATAGCTCTAGGTTGTGACTGAATACGCAGGCCTGATGTTGGCTAGTTGCAAGTTGGGGCAATTGTTTGTCCGTGCGGCACGTTAATCTAAGTTACCGTTGAAAGGCGTTGCAACAAAGTGTTGCAACTGCCATGCATCGCGTTTAATCTTGATAACGCTGTGTCAATTAGCGGACAGTTCGTCCGTAGTTTGTTCCGATTGGATAGCATGAAAGACGTTAGGGAAGAGATAACTGCCAAACGCAAGGAGCTCGCGCTGACTCAGAAGGAGTTCGCCGCCGCTCTTGGCATGGGACCTAATGGTGATAGAACCGTCCGGCGTTGGGAGACTGGCGAGACCAGTCCATCTGCTACGGAGCTCACGTTTATACGCTCCCTAGGTTATCAGGCGCCTTTTGCGCAGGGTGATCGGGAGGACGCTCCTTTCACTTACATTGACCTATTTGCTGGTATCGGTGGCATTCGTTTGCCGTTCCAAGAACTTGGTGGCAAGTGCGTTTTTTCTTGCGAGTGGGATAAATATGCACAGAAGACGTACCGCATGAATTACGGTGATCAGCCAGCTGGGGACATTCATGACGTTCGTTCGGACGACATTCCAAAATTTAACGTTTTATTGGCGGGATTTCCGTGCCAGCCATTCTCGCTCGCGGGCGTTTCAAAGAAAAAATCGATGGGACGTGCTACTGGCTTTGAAGACAAGACGCAGGGGACATTATTTTTCGAAGTAGCTCGTATTATTCGCGACAAAAAACCTGATGCTTTCCTGCTGGAAAACGTTAAAAATCTAACGAGTCACGATCGCGGCAAGACCTTCAGGATTATTATGCAGACCCTTAAGGACGAGCTTGGTTACGATGTGCACTACAAGGTTCTTGATAGCAAGAATTGGACTTGCCAGCATCGTGAGCGCATTTACATTGTTGGCTTTAAGAAAAAAACTAATTTTGATTGGGACCAACTAGAGCTTGGGGGCGGTGGGCACACCGTCGGGGAGATTCTTGAAGATGCTCCTGATGATCGATACGTTCTTTCCGACAAACTGTGGGCTTATTTGCGTGCATATAAGGAAAAGCATCAGGCGGCAGGCAATGGCTTTGGCTATAGCACGGTTGGCCCCAATGACACGACAAGGACGCTTTCAGCACGCTATCACAAGGACGGAAGTGAGATTCTTGTTTCACGTGGCGAGGGGAAGAACCCTCGCAAGCTGACTCCGCGTGAATGTGCCCGACTTCAAGGGTTCCCCGATCAATTCATTATTCCGGTTTCGGATACGCAGGCATATCATCAATTTGGTAATTCTGTCACCGTACCGGCTGTGCGAGCAGTGGCCAAGCTGATGATGGGAGCGTATTTCGATGGACTACGGAGTTCTGAGTAGCTATTTTGACGGCGCGGTTGCGAAGAAACTCGTTGCTGTTGATATTGATAGAAAACGCAGCAACCAGCATGAATTCAACGGAACTGCGGAGCTCCGTTCCCTGTTTGGCGACGATGATATAAGAAATATACCGACGACCTTCGTATTTCTTTGCGACGATGCAGACCCTTTGTTTGATCACGGGTTTACGACTTGGTACGACGCGCGCAGGAAGCATCCGACTAGGACAGAATACAGGCTCTATTACAACGATAGCGAAGCGATACGAGCCTCGAGAATCGGTGACCTGATGGTCATTGCACCTTCAGACGAGCATGGTCTTCTGATTGTATTTGCTAGACAAGGATCAAATGCCGAGTGCCAATTAAGATGGCTTTTCGGTTTGAACGAAGTTGACGACAGTGGTTTTTCGCGGTCAACCGCAGATGACAGGCGAATAGACTCAATCGCCGCATCCATTCTTGAAGCGATTGGCATCGAAGTTTCGCTTCCCACGTCAGCTGTTACGTATTTGGATGAAATGGTCGAAAAGTTCGGTGATTCTTTTCCCAAAGGGATTGAATTCACGAGGTATTCCATCTCGACTTTGGGTGTGCTTGATTGGAGGAGCAACCCCGACAAGTGCCTTCTTGACTGCTATGAGCGAGAAGAGATTCTCTTTAAGGTATTCGAGAGACATTTGCTTGAGCGCGATTTGGCTCCCTATCTAAGAGGCGATCTCGATGTTGATGGAGTGTTACGGACCACGATGTCAGCTTTCCAGCGGAGGAAATCGCGCGCGGGAACTGCTTTCGAGCATCAACTTGAGTACCTGTTTAAGGGATGGGGCATAAGTTATTCCGCTCAGCCGTATACTGAGGGCAAATCAAAGCCAGATTTCATTATGCCGTCGATTGAGGCTTATAGAAATCCTTTGTATCCTGTCGAGAAGCTGACCATGCTTGGCGCAAAAACGACCGTTAAAGAGCGCTGGCGCCAAGTGTTGGAAGAAGCGGATAGAATTGAAAATAAGCATTTGATTACACTTGATGTGGCGGTGAGCACTGAGTACACGGACTCGATGCGCAGGCATAGTCTCCAACTGGTTGTGCCTCGTCCTGTATTTGGTTCATATACGGCTGAACAGCAAAGCTGGCTGATGGACGTAGGGGAGTTTTGCCAACTACTGGTCGATAAAGAACGACAATAGTTCATTTCTATACCGGAGTTTTACATAGCCAGCTTAATAATAAGCGCGCAAGTGCGTCGGGCATAAATGACGTCCTTGCGCGCCGATGCTTTGCCTAAGTATCCGCTAGCCCATAAGAACTGCGAGCTTCATCGAGTTTTCAACGGCGGTGTAGCTCATAGCGCCCTTGCCGACCTTTTGCGGATCGTAGTCAGATTGCTGAATGACACCGCTGTATTGAGCGACGACATTTTCAAATGCCGGGCTATCGAGGAACTTGTGAGGATCAGTTTTCCAATACACCTTCCCCTGATCATCTGCTTCCATCAATGCGCGGAGGCCACAGACTAGGGGGTAGATAAAGCCATCAGGAACAGGATTGTCCGTTGTCTTTTCAAAGAAGGGAGTTTTGTATTCATTGCGACTATTCTTAAGGCTCTTAACGGCGCCGATTTTTCCGTAGCTTCCTGTTTTGTTGTAGTGCTTGGGGAAACGCGAATAGATTTCATCGTATAGACCGGGAAGGTCCGTAGCCACTTTGAGTGCGCTGAGAACTTGCGGATTCTTGAGTTCGCGGCGCGCTGAACCAGCAGCTTTGCTTACTCGGTCATCCCTCATAAGCTGCAAGAACTTTTCCTGGCACTTCTCCTTGCCGCTATAGACTAGGGGAAGTTGTGGCGCTTCGATGTCGCCAGAGGTGACGTTACTCGAGATGAGCGATAACGGGATCCAAGAGAGTGCGACAAGCTTTCTGGATTCAATGGGGTTGCCGTCGTTGGTTTTCCAGCTGATTTTGGCTGCAAATTCAGGATATTTTTCGGCATAAAGAGCCTTAAAGGAATCGAAAAGACCTTCCTGATTGCCCTTGGTGCCTTGTGTGAGTTGAGCGTTATTGTTGCGAGCGTCGCAGATTTCCAAAAGTGAGGTGCGGAAGTTCTCAACGCAGAGCGCATCGTTTGGGTCGGTTGGAACGAGCAATTCGACAGGAATCGAGAAGTCTAGAGTGCTTATGCCTTTCTCTTTGAGGGCTGCTTTTTCTTCACGGAGAAGTGACAGGTACTCTTCAATATCGGTTCGACGGTTCATCCATGTTTGCTTGAATGAATCCCAGATTGTGACTTCGTTCTTTTTGGGAGGTCGATTGCCAAGCGCATGTTCGGCTTCGCTGAGAATGTAGCTGCCGATTGCGAGTGTGTTGTGGCCGCCGTCAAGAATTCCCTCAACTTCGTCGTGAGAAGCAAAGCTTAGACGATAACGCCCGCGATCAAGGGACTCGTAGCTCGAGGACGCGAGCAGAATTCCCTTTGATTTAAAAGGAAAGAGCTTTTGCGTGGGAGAAAGCTCATCAGCGCGAATGGATGCCTGAATAGCATCGGTCACTGAGCCCAAACGGGAATTGCGGGGGTTGGCATCGAGATCGAGAGTGTCGATAATTTTGATAATGGATTTGGGGGACATCAGCCCGACGATCTTTTTAATGTCTCCAACTTTTTGCTCGTAGCTGTCGGTAAAGCGAACAATAATGTCGGTGCTCATAGCGAAACCCTTTCGTCTAAAGTAGTCAAAACAACAGGCCTGCGCTCTTGGAGTGCCGGAGATTGAAAGGGAGCATCGCTAACAAAAAAGCTGGTCTCCCAGCTCTAGACGAAAGCCATAACGGTGATCGGGCGTTATGGTGTTGTGCCTAGAGACATCCGTCTCATCTTCCAGCCCCTATCCAGGAAGCTTGATCGAAGGATCTCGCTGACCGAGGAAGAGATCAAGATCTGTGGGCATATAAATCGGGTCCCTTCTACGTGAACGGTAGGTAAGCGGTGGTGATCGGTATTTTGTGTCCGCACGACGTGTGACACTTAACCTGCCGTCCTATTCTGCCGCGGCAGTATGAATTTGAACAACGACCCTCTAAGGAGCTCGATACCAATGAGTGACAACACCAAGCACCTTGCAAAGAAGTGCGTCAAGGACGCAGGGCCGTGTCTTGTGCTGTGCGCGGCCGGCGTGGCGGTCGCGCTGCTGGCTGTTCTGGGACCATTTGACGTGCTCCGAAGTGCCAGTTCTCTGCATGTTTGCATGGCCCTTGTCGGTGCCATGATGACCAGCGGCGTGCTCGATCTGGTTTTTTGGGTGCTTGACCCGTTTGGATGGAAGAGCGAGGGGTAGGTCCTAAAGGATGGAAGGGCTGGAACGGTTGGCTTAGTGATCGTGCAGAATGTGGGCTAGCGACTTACAGGGAAGTGGTGATCCGATGACGGTCTATGTGACGGGCGATATTCACGGCGGCCTCGACATGCAAAAGCTGCGCGATTGGGACCTTGGGGATAGCCTGACGAGCGACGACTATCTGATTGTCGCGGGCGACTTTGGCTTTCCCTGGGATTTCTCTGCCGAGGAATGTGCCGACATCGCTTGGCTGGAGTCGCGCCCCTATACCGTGCTGTTCGTCGACGGCAACCACGAGCGTTTCGATCACTGGGCGGAGCGTCCCATGGAGCTGTGGCACGGTGGGCTGACGCAGCGTCTGTCGGATACCTCCCCCATACGGCGCCTGACGCGCGGCGAGGTTTTTGAGCTCGACGGCTCAACGATCTTTACCATGGGCGGCGCCACGAGCGTGGACAAAGGATACCGCATTCCCTATTCCAGCTGGTGGCCGCAGGAACTGCCGGACGAGCGCAACTTTGAGGAGGCGCGGGCAAAGCTCGACAGCGTGGGTTGGAAGGTCGACTACGTGGTCACCCACACCTGCCCTACGCGCATGCTTTCGCCCACGCTTTATCCGGCACCCGGCTGGAATTACCCCGCCGTTGATCGGCTTACGGCATTTTTCGATGAGCTGGAAGACCGCTTGGATTACAAGTGCTGGTATTACGGGCATTTCCATCGGGATGCCAACCCGGCCGAGCGCCATACCGTGCTCTACGACTGCATCGTTCGCCTGGGCGACGAACTCCAGCCCTGGGATGTTGCGTAGGGGTGGAGTGAGCGGCTACTCGGCCGTTACAGTGATGTTCTCCCGGTGTGCGCGGATAACGTCCCAGCTAAAGTGCTCGACCAGTTGCTCGGCAGAGCGCGGCGTGGTGTCCGGCACGATGCCCGTTTGCCCGGCGAGCCAGCCCAGCAGTGCCTCGGGTGTGCCAAAGCGGGCGCGGAGCTCTCCCAGGTCCAGATCGCGATCGCGCTTGGAAAGGCGGCGGCCGTCCGGTGACATGAGCAGCGGAATGTGCGCGTAGCGCGGCATGGGCAGCCCCAGCAGATGCTGCAGATAGATCTGGCGCGGCGTGGAACCCAGCAGATCGCATCCGCGCACGACCTCGGTGACGCCCATGGCGGCGTCATCGACCACCACGGCCAGCTGATAGGCAAACACGCCGTCGCTGCGGCGCACCAAAAAGTCGCCGCACTCAGTGGCGAGCGCCTCGCATTGGGCACCATACGTGCGGTCCACGAATTCGATCACGTCGTCTGCGAGATCATCGACGGTGGGCACGCGCAGACGCGTGGCTGGGGCGCGCAGAGCACTGCGGCGGGCGATTTCTTTGGCAGAAAGGTTTCGGCAGGCGCCGCGGTAGATGGGCGTGCCGTCGCTGGCGTGCGGCGCGCTTGCGGCGTGGAGCTCGGCGCGCGTGCAAAAGCAGGGGTAGGTGAGGCCGGCGTCTTGCAGACGGCGCAGGGCGTCCTCGTACAGATCCAGGCGATCGTGCTGGTAGTAGGGGCCTTCGTCCCAGTCGAGCCCCAGCCAGGTCAGATCGTCAATCAGTTGAGCGGCAAGTTCCGGGCGCTTGCAGCGATCGTCCAGGTCCTCGATGCGCAGCACGATGCTGCCGCCCTGGCTGCGGGCCGAAAGCCACGAGCACAGGCAGCTGAACACGTTGCCCAGGTGCATGCGGCCCGAGGGCGACGGGGCGAAACGGCCTACGACGGGTGCGGGGGCGGAGGCGGGTGGCGTCGCTGGCGCGTCCGCGGCGGGTGTTGCTATGTTGCGTGTTTTGATATCCATGCGGACGAGTATAGCGCGGGGCACGATGGGGAGGCGTCACTGTGGCCCGCAAGTTGTCGAGGCCCCGCATTGCGTATGGCGGCCGCAGACTCGGTGCCTTGATTCCTGTCCATCAACTCGGCACCTTAGACGACAGAAACCCCAGCAGCTCTTCGCAACTGCCGGGGTTTCCGCGGAAAAGGGGGACATAATCCTCGAGCGAACGGCAAAGGGGCAAACCGTTTCGCTCAACTGCTTTATGCCCCTCGGTTGGCGGCTCAATCAGCGCGGGCCGCGCCCACACAAAGCCGCTACACCTGTGACGGAGCTGTGAAGTGGTATCTATGCCGGAGCGGGCTATGCCAAGGAGTGTCCCAGCTTGCCGGCAGATAAGGAACGTCCCCAGGTGCCGGTCGCGGGCGTGACTTTCGTCCCGTTTAATACTCCGCTGACCTAGATGTTCGTCACATGAACCCGCAAACGTGGGACAATGACGCTACTGGTATCACAGACAAAGGATGTGCCTATGAACGCCCCCGTTGCCAAGACCTGTCGGCAGCGCTGCCCGTTTGCGCGATTTGCTTCCATTTGCGCGCTCGTCGCGTGCGCGCTGCTGCTGTTGCCCGCCGTTGCACGTGCCGACGGGTATTCCATGACCCAAACCTACATCAGTGCCACGGTCGAGGCCGATGGATCGCTGACCGTTGTCGAGGGACGCCAGTTTGATTTCGACGACGACATCAACGGCGTGTTTTGGGAGATCAATACGGGCTCCAACCAGCAGGGCGGCACGGCGGGCGTCGACGTGCTGAGTGTCGAGGAAGAGGACACCGCGTTTAACAAAGTCGATAGCGCGAACAAGGGCGACTCTGGCGTCTACACGGTCGAGCAGACCGGTGACGGCGTAAGGATTAAGGTGTTCAGCCCTCACGAGAGCGGCGACAGCGCAATCTACTACGTGAGCTACACCATGACCGGTGCGGTTATGAACTGGGCCGATACCGCCGAGCTCTACTGGAAGTTCGTGGGTGACGGCTGGTCTGCGGATTCCGATGACGTCGAGATGGAAGTGTGTTTCGCGAATGCCGCTGCCGGGACGGTGGCCGTCAAGGGCGATAACTTCCGCGCATGGGGCCATGGTCCGCTGACGGGCGACGTGTCGCTCGATGAGGACGAGCCCATGGTCACCTATACCATTCCCTGCGTGCACCAGGGCGAATTCGCCGAGGCACGCATCGCCTTCCCTAGCGACTGGGTGCCGCAGCTTGCCGCTTCGGGCGAAGAGCGCATGTCAACGATCCTGAGCGAAGAGAAGGAATGGGCCGACGAAGCTAACGCCCGCCGTGAGCACGCGCGTGCGGTTGCCAGCGCGATTGCCGTGGTGTGTGTTGTTGTGGCGGTTGCCTATACCGGTGTAATCGTGATGCTCAAGCTGCGCAGGCCCAAGCCCAAGCCGCTCTTCCAGGACGAGTACTTCCGCGATGTGCCCTCCGCCGATCATCCCGCGGTGCTTGCAACTCTTATGAGCTGGAACGACGTGCCCGATCAGGCATATATCGCCACGCTGATGAAGCTGACCGACGACCGCGTGATCAAGCTGGAAGAAGCGACCGAGACCAAGAAGAAGGGTCTGCTCCGTCGCGAAAAAGAGGAGCAGACGTATCGCATCACAGTGACCGACGAGGCCTGGAAGGCTGCCAAGAAGGACGGCATCGATCGCGACGTGCTCAAGGTCTTCTTCGCTGGCGTTAAGCCCGATAAAGACGGCGTCCGTTCGCGCACGTTTAGCGAGCTGGAGGAGTATGCCAGCGAGCGTACTGAATCTGTTGGCGACAAGCTCGAGGACTATCAGAGCACGGTTAAGGGCAAGCTGGAGGAGCGCGAGTTTATCGCATCGGATGGCACTATCGCGATGGTGGCCGGCCTGGTTCTCGGCATCATCATTGTCTTTGGCATTTTGGGCTCTCTGTTCTATACCGACTTTGCGGACGCCAACGTCGGTGCCGCTATGATTTCGATCCCCGTCACGATCGTGGGCTTTGTCCTGAGCTGCACCTTCCGCCGTTACACGCCGGAGGGCGCCGAGGTGGCGGCTCGCTGCAAGGCGCTCAAGCATTGGCTCGAGGATTTCACACGCCTAAAGGAAGCCGTCCCGGGCGATCTGGTGCTGTGGAACAAGCTGCTGGTGATGGGCGTTGCCCTGGGCGTTTCGAAAGAAGTGCTGCGACAGCTGGCCGAGGCAGTGCCTGCGGACCTGCGCAATGGCGACGATTTCTACGACAACTACCCCTGCTACTGGTGGTATTACCATCACTACGGCAACGAGTCTCCGCTCGATTCGTTCAACGATGTGTACCACGAGACCATCCGCGAGCTGGCTTCGAGTTCCGATAGCTCGAGTGGCGGCGGTGGTGGCGGCTTCTCGGGCGGCGGAGGCGGCGGCGTCGGCGGAGGCGGCGGCGGAACGTTCTAGCGAGCGCTTGCTTTGGGGTGGATCTTTCTGGGCGGTTGCCAGGGAAGATTCATCCCATTTTTGTGCATCGAAACGGGTCAAACTTTCCGCTGCGGACCTTCGCGCAAGGGACAGTGGACAAAAAATGCCAAATATGAGTACTGTTGCTGCGTTGGTCACATATGTTTGCACATAATAATGGGCTCCTAATGAGAGTACTTCTCGTTAGGAGCCCATTTTATTGAACATTTGGGGAGCTACGTCAGCTCGTGCAGCTGGTCGTCATGCCTACAAGCATCAAAAATGCCCCAAATCGCTGCTACTAAAAAGGTAACAGTACTCATATTTGATGTTTTTTGACCACAGCTATTTGCAGATCACCAAGGCTACTCATTGGGGACAGACTTAAATGACTAGGTGTGGCTGCCTGGGCTAGGCTGTTAGGTCGAGTTCGTAGAGAAAGCTTTCACGCGGCATGTCGTGACGGCGCTCTTCGCGGTTGGCGCGGTGCGTGGCCGTGCGCTTAAAGCCGTGCAGCTCGTAGAACTTCCACGAGCAGTTGGAATCGGTATACAGGTGTGCGCTGGTCGCCCCGCACGAGGACAGATGTGAGATTGCGGCGTCGAGCAGCACCGATCCCACGCCCAGGCCGTGGACGTCAGGGTCGACGGCGAGCAGCGTGACCTCATTGTCATGCGGCAGTGGGCTTTTCTCGAGCAGGCGGTTGTTGGTTCGAATGGTGGCGCGCACAAACGAGAGATACTCGGCGCAGGCATCAGGCTCCAGCTCACGCATCTGCGATAGCAGCGCGCGTTCGGTATCCATCCAATGTTCCTTAACGGTGGCGCCGGAGCTCTGTCCCGCACGCGCGAGCGAAATGCCACGCGCCTGACCGTCGATTACGGCAACCTGCGAAAACGTCGATGACGAAAGGCAATAGGCGAGGTCGCACGCGGCCTCAAGGCGGTTGTACTCATCGTTATCCGAATTGTTATGCCAAAGCTGCTGCAGAATCAGCGCGATGGCGTCGAAGTCTTCGGTATCAAACGGTCGGTAGAGAACCCGCGAGACCATGGTGCCTCTTTCTTTTGCGGATGCATATCGAGCACAGTTCTACCACGCTATTGGCATCTAATTATGGTGCCCCTGTGTTCCATGAACTCACCGTGCCCATCCCCTCCGCGCGCAAACTTTTTCTGCACATGCGCCCGTTGCGGGGTGCATCGATGCGCTCGATGCGCTACATTGAATCAGTATTTTCAATGCCGCTGCGCGAGCGCTGCAGATCGACGTATCACCGACTCACAGAGCACGGCGGCGTACCAGACAGGAGGACTGCATGGGATCTGATGTGAAGATCGCACGCGCGTTGATCTCGGTTACCGATAAGACGGGCGTCGTCGATTTCGCACGGACGCTGGTTGATGACTTTGGCGTCGAGATCATCTCTACGGGCGGCACGGCTCGTGCCATCGAGGACGCGGGCGTTCCCGTAACCCCCATCGAGGAGTTCACGGGCTATCCCGAGATGATGGACGGCCGCGTTAAGACCCTACACCCCAAGGTTCACGGCGCGCTGCTGGCCCGCCGCGATTCCGAGCAGCACATGCAGGAGGCCGCCCAGCACGGCATTAAGCTGATCGACCTGGTCGTCGTCAACCTGTACGAGTTCGAGAAGACCGTCGCCAACCCCGAGGTCACCTTTGCGGATGCATCGACATCGGTGGTCCCTCCATGCTGCGCTCTGCCGCCAAGAACGCCGCGAGCGTTACCGTCATCTCCGACCCGGCCGACTATGATGCCGTCCTGGCCGAGATGCGCGAGACCGGTGGCTGCACCACGCTTTCCACCCGTCGCCGCCTGCAGGTGAAGGTCTACCAGACTACCGCCGCCTACGACACGGCTATCTCCCGTTGGCTTGCCGCTCAGGCAAGCGACGTGGCGGACACCTCTGCCAAGCTCGAGATCTCGCTGGAGAAGGTCGACGACCTGCGCTATGGTGAGAACCCGCAGCAGAAGGCCACGGTCTATCGCTTTGCCGAGGGCTGCGAGAACACCGCGAGCTCTCAGTTCCCGCTTGTGGGCTCCGAGCAGATCCAGGGCAAGCCGCTCAGCTACAACAACTATCTGGACGCCGATGCCGCCTGGAACCTGGTCCGCGAGTTCGACGAGCCGGCCTGCGTGATCCTCAAGCATCAGAACCCCTGCGGTTCCGCCGTTGCCGAGGACATCACGGCCGCCTACGACCGCGCTTTCGCCTGCGATCCCAAGAGCGCCTTCGGCGGCATCATCGCCTGCAACCGCGAGGTTCCCTTTGAGCTGGTTGAGCATTTTGCCGACGAGAACAAGCAGTTCGTCGAGGTCATCATCGCCCCGGGCTATACCGCCGAGGCGCTCGAGCGCATGGTCAAGCGCCCCAACCTGCGCGTGCTGGCTACCGGCGGCGTGGACCACGGTGCCCAGGTGGAGCTGCGCTCCATCGACGGCGGCATGCTGGTGCAGGAGGTCGACCACGTGACCGAGGATCCCGCGACCTTTACGTTCCCCACCGATCGCAAGCCCACCGACGCTGAGATGGCCGAGCTCGAGTTTGCCTGGAAGGTCTGCAAGGGCGTCAAGTCCAACGCCATCCTGGTCTCCAAGGGCAAGGCCGGCATTGGCATGGGCCCCGGTCAGCCCAACCGCGTTGACTCTGCGCTGCTTGCCTGCGAGCGCGCCGAGGACTTCTGCGAGCGCGAGGGCGTGGAGAAGGGCGGCTTTGCCTGCGCAAGCGACGCGTTCTTCCCGTTCCGCGACAACGTCGACGTGCTTGCCGCACACGGCGTGACCTGCATCATCCAGCCCGGCGGCTCCAAGCGCGATGACGAGAGCATCCAGGCCTGCAACGAGCACAATATTGCGATGGTTTTCACGGGTGCGCGCCACTTCCGCCATTAAGTAGGGAGGTGGCGCTGCGGCTTGCCCAACCACCGCACCTTGCCGCTCATTCGTCGCCCGCGTACCCAAGTACGCGTCGCTCCTCTTTCACGGCAATCTGCGGCACCTGGGCAACCCTCGCCGACCTGTTAGGTTGACTGGGGAGGATGGGATGTTATCTCGTCCCTTGGACCGCCTCGCTTCTAAAATTATCTCTGCAAAAGACGGTCGCTCCGTTTGGAGGGCCGTCTTTTTGGTATAAGAGGACGGAATGACTAACACGAAAGGTATGACCATGCCCCAGATTGATGATGCCGAGCTGTTTGGCAATGCCGAGGATCAGCGTGCGTACGAGGACTTTTGCGCCAATCAGGAGGCGGTCGAGAAGTTTACGCTCGACAAGCCCGCGCTTGTCTGCCGTTGGCGCATGTCCAACAAAAAGGTGCCCATGCTCAACCGCCACATTCGCGCACTGTCCGAGCGCCTGGTGCAGGGCGAGGCGCTCACCCATAACATGCTCAGCTGGGCTAAGCAGCACGTTGAGTGGTCGCTTGCCGAGGGCGATTACACCGCGCACGACGGCGTGCTCATGCTGGTGATCGACGTTAACGGCAATGCCGCCATGACGGTGGGTGAGTACGCGCCGCTGGCCGATACTTCGGCCAAGGCGCTGCGTGCCCGCTCCGCCGAGGCCCGCTCCGAGGCCGACGAAACCGGCGTGGCGCCCGAGCTGCTCGCTGCCGTCAACAACGGCGAGCTGGCCTTTGTGGCGCCGGCGGACGAGTGCCTGTGTGGCACGGCGACGCTCATAGAGCAGCTGGCCCAGACCAAGGGCATCCCGGTCACGCGCGTAGACATTCCCGCACAGCTCAAGGGCGCCTTGTTCCTGGTAAGCGACGAGCACGGCGTGGTGCCTGCCGCCGACGCCGACGCCGCCGAGTCTGATGCCGCGACGGTCGCCTTCTTTGCCGACGGCTACGAAAAGCTTCGCGCCCGCCGCTAAGTGATTTTTCTGGGACGGGGATTAAAGAATCATTTTGGTTCCCGCCACCGCTGCGAGTGCGAGGCGGACAAAACGCCCCCGCTCGCGAACAGTTCTGTCACCTTGGCGATGTGCGTGGCGCGCACCTGCAGTTTCGCAGCCATAATGGTGGCAAGACAATCAAGAGGGGAGCGGAATCCATGGCGCTAATCTATATCGTTGAGGACGACGAGCCCATTCGTCGTGAGCTTGTCGACATCCTTGCCCGCGCCGGGTTTGAAATCGAGGCCTGCGAATCGTTCGAGCATGTCTCGCGCGATATTCTCGCCGCCGCGCCCGACCTGGTGCTGCTCGACCTCACGCTTCCCGTCAAGGACGGCCAGCATATCTGCCACGAGGTTCGCCGCGAATCCGAGGTCCCCATCATCGTCCTCACCTCGCGCACGACCGAGATCGACGAGGTCATGGCCATGACGCTCGGCGCGGACGACTTTGTTCCCAAGCCCTATAGCGCGCGCGTGCTCGTGGCGCGCATCAACGCACTGCTGCGTCGCACCGCGGCGTCAGGCGAGCGCAGCACGCTCGTCCACAAGGGGCTGGAGCTCGACCTCGCCCGCTCTATGGTCACCAACACGGCGACCGGCGACAGCACCGAGCTCACCAAAAATGAGCTGCGTATCCTCTCGCTGCTCCTGAGCCGCGCGGGCAAGATCGTCTCGCGCTCGGCCATCATGCAGGACCTGTGGGACTCCGACGCCTTCGTGGACGACAATACGCTCACCGTCAACATCAACCGCCTGCGCACCACGCTCGAAAAAATCGGCATCAAGGGGTATTTGACGACGCATCGCGGCCAAGGCTATTCGGTCTAGGGGCCGGCAATGTCGTTTGGCAAGTTCTTTAAAGATGCACTGCTTCCCGTCGCCGTGTGGACGTGCGGCGTGCTGCTGAGCTGCTTTGTGCTGACGGTCGCCGGCGCGCCCGTTTCTATCGTGGTCGTGGCGGTTGGCGTGTCCTTTATCTTCGGTATGCTCGGCATCGTGATCGAGTACGCTCGCCGTCGCCGTTTTCTGCGTCAGTTGGAGCGCGCGGCAGAGGAGCTCGAGAGTCCCGCATGGGTGCAGGAGATGGTGCAATGCCCAACCTATGCCGAGGGCGAGCTCGAGTACGAGGTCCTGTGCCGGGTGGGCAAAGCCGCCTGCGACGAGGTTGCCGAGGGCCGGCGTCAGACCGAAGACTATCGCGACTATATCGAGAGCTGGGTCCACGAGGCCAAGCTGCCCCTGGCGGCGGCTCACCTGATTCTGGAAAACCTCGACGGCGGCGCAGATGACCCAACACGTGTCGATGACCTGGGTCGCGAGTTGGCTCGCGTGGAACGCTATATCGACCAGGCGCTGTACTACGCGCGCTCGGAAGTCGTGGAGCGCGATTACCTGATTCGCCGCTGGGATCTCAAGACCTTGGTGACGGGTGCGATTAAGGCCAACGCGCGCGAACTCATTGCAGCGCACGTGGCTCCGGTGTGCGAAAACCTCGACTTCGAGGTCTTTACCGACGAGAAGTGGCTGGAGTTCATCTTAGGTCAGCTCATCCAGAACAGCATTAAATATGCGCGCGAGGACGGCGCGAAGATCGTGTTTTCGGGCGCGTTGCTGGATGAGGGCCTGGCGAGTGAGCGCATTGAGCTTACCGTTGCCGACAACGGTTGTGGCGTGAGCGCGGCCGACCTGCCGCGCGTGTTCGAGAAGGGCTTTACCGGCGACAACGGCCGCACCACCAAGCGCGCAACGGGCATCGGCCTCTACCTGGTGGCGCGCCTATGCTCCAAGATGGGCATCGACGTCACGGCGGCATCCGACTCCGGCGAAGGCTTTGTCGTAACGTTCGCGTTTTCAACGAATAAGTTCCAATATTTCGAGTAACGCATGCGGCAGACGTCCGCCCAAACAAAACGTGCCACCCCAAACGGGGCGGCACGCCATCTTTTATCAGCCAACTCGCTGAAGTAAGGCTGCGAAGGCCGCGAGGCCGGGAGGGGTTTCCTAAGGGCACATCCCGCAGCCGCAACGCGGCGAGGACGTGCCCGTGGAAACCCCTCAGGCCCCGCGGCCGGTGGGAGCAACGCTACTTTACGACCAAAATGTCGCAGTCGGTATTGCGCAGCAGGAACGTCGAAATCGAACCCAGAAGCGCATACTTGATCGAGGACAGGCCGCGAGCGCCGCAGAGCACCAGGTCGGGCTTGACCACGTCGAGCATCTCGTCTTTGAGCGTCTCGCGAATACGACCGGCGCGTATCATGACCTCGACCTCGGGAATATCGGGATTGGCCTTGGCCTCTTCGAGCTGCTTTTCGATGGAGTTCTTAAAGGCCTCCTCCAGACCGTTGACCAAATCGACCGGATAGGAGCCGGCGCTCTCGAGCGCCGTGGAATCGATAACGTGGCCGATAATCAGCTTGGCGCCGTTGTTCGCGGCGACCTTGATGGCGCGTGCGAGCACAAAATCCTGCTGCTCAGTACCGTCGAGTGAAACAAATACCTTGGTGTAACCCTCGTTCATGGTTTCCTCCTTGGTCTATCGCACGGGCGCGGGGCTCGTGCGTCGGGCGGGCGCGGGTGCGTTGACCGCCGGACACTTTATCTTGTTGCAGTTATACCCAAGGATTTCGGTTTAACTGCTCGCAATTCTGTGAACGGGCGAGTTTTTTGGTAAGGGTAGGCGCGGTCGCACCGCCAACGGTTGATAATGGGACATCGCCCGCATCGTCCGCAGAACATCTACCGGCGGGTGTCTAACGAGGGGGTCCCTTTGGATATTATCGAGCTTCTAAAATCTGCCTTCATGGGCCTGGTCGAGGGCATCACCGAATGGCTGCCCGTTTCGTCGACGGGCCACATGATCTTGGTGGACGAGTTCGTCAAGATGAACGTGAGCGAGACGTTCTGGAATATGTTCCTGGTCGTGATTCAGCTCGGCGCCATTCTGGCCGTCTGCGTGCTGTTTTTCCACGAGCTCAACCCGTTCTCGCCCAGCAAGGGCAAGGAGGGCCGTCGCGACACCTGGGTGCTGTGGGGCAAGATTGTGCTCGGTTGCATTCCTGCGGCGGCGATCGGCCTGCCGCTCAACGACTGGATGGAGGAGCATTTCTACAATGCTCCCGTCGTGGCGCTGGCGCTCATTGTGTACGGCGTGCTGTTTATCGTGATCGAGAACTGGCGCGCAAACAAGCGCGAGGAAATGGCCGTTGCCGGTTCGTTTGGTTCGCGTGCTGTGGTGTCGGGTGGACGTCCCGCCGGTGCGCACTTTGCGGCGCCCGCCACGGCTACCGCTGAGGATGAGGACGATGACGAGAACCTGGACTTTGGCTCCATCGCCACGCTCGAGGACCTCAGCTGGAAGACTGCGCTGGGTATCGGCTGCTTCCAGGTGCTTTCGCTGGTGCCTGGTACATCTCGCTCCGGTTCTACCATCATCGGTGGCCTGCTTTTGGGCTGCACGCGCTCGGTGGCGTCTAAGTTCACGTTCTTCCTAGCTATCCCTGTCATGTTTGGCGCGAGTGCGCTCAAGCTGGTCAAGTACTTCATCAAGGGCGGCACGTTCGGCACCAACGAGATCGCCATCTTGGGCGTGGGCTGCGTTGTGGCCTTTGTGGTTTCGCTCATCGCCATCAAGTGGCTTATGGGCTTCGTCCGCCGTCACGACTTCAAGTGCTTCGGCGTCTACCGCATCATCTTGGGCATCGTGGTGCTCGCGTACTTCTTCGTCCTGGAGCCCATGCTCGGCCTGTAACTTGGTTGACGCTGCGCGGCGGCCAGAGCGACAACTTGTCATTCAAAGAGGGTGGCATGACCAAAAGGTCTATGCCGCCCTCTTTTCATGCCAATTTGTTCGCTCTGGCCGCCGCTCGCTACCGTTGCCATGACATCGGTGGCTCCGTGATTGGTGCATTGGGGGTCAGATTCCTTGCACCAACGTGGTGCAGACCAACCTGACCCCATTGCACCAAATCTGCCGGGGCGGGCCTGACGGTGGCGCACGGAGTCGTGGTGTGATTTGCGTCGGTGTCCGCGCGGCTCGGTATACTGGTACGGCTCAAACTATGGCGCTGCCCGCAGGCGCGCCGTCCGTCAGATGAGGAGTCGCCCATGACCCAGCCCCTGCCCTGGGAAAAGAATGCTGCGGTACCCGTGCCGCCCGCGCCGGAACCCGTGCCACTCGATGCATATGCCGCCCCTGCTGCGCCGGAGCCCGAGCTCGTTCCGCTCGACATCTACGACGCTCCTGCGCCGGCACCCAAACCCGCCAAGCCGCTCGTCGACATCGACAGCCTTAATCCCGCCCAGCGCGAGGCGGTCCTGACCACCGAGGGCCCGTTGCTGGTGCTCGCCGGCGCCGGCTCGGGCAAGACCCGCGTCTTGACCTTCCGCATCGCACATATGCTCGGCGACTTGGGTGTTAAGCCTTGGCAGGTTCTTGCCATTACGTTTACCAACAAGGCTGCGGCAGAGATGCGCGAGCGTCTGACGGCACTCATCCCCAGCGGCACCCGTGGCATGTGGGTGTGCACCTTCCATGCCATGTGCGTGCGCATGCTGCGCGAGGACGCCGATCTGCTGGGCTACACCGGCCAGTTCACCATCTACGATGACGATGACTCAAAGCGCATGGTGCGTGACATTATGCAGGCGCTCGGCATCGAGCAAAAGCAGTTCCCCATCAACATGATCCGCAGCAAGATCAGCTCGGCCAAAAACGCCATGATCGGCCCCGAGGACATGCTCAAGAGCGCCGATAGCCCCAATGACAAAAAGGCCGCGCAGGTCTACCTGGAGCTGGAGCGCCGCCTGCGCGCCGCCAACGCGATGGACTTCGACGACCTGCTCGTGCGCACGCTCGAGCTGCTGCGCACCCGCCCCGAGGTGCTCGACAAGTATCAAGAGCGCTTCCGCTACATTAGCGTCGACGAGTATCAGGACACCAACCATGTCCAGTACGAGATCGCCAACCTGCTGGCCGCCAAGTACCAAAACCTTATGGTCGTGGGCGACGACGACCAGTCCATTTATAGCTGGCGTGGCGCCGACATCACCAACATCCTGGACTTTGAGCAGGACTTTAAAAACTGCAAGACCGTCAAGCTGGAGCAGAACTATCGCTCTACGGGTCATATCCTGAGCGCCGCCAACGCCGTGGTGCGCCACAACTCGCAGCGCAAGGACAAGCGCCTGTTTACGGCCGAGGGCGACGGCGAGAAGATCCAGGCCTTCCAGGCGAGCGACGAGCGCGACGAGGGCCGCTGGATTGCCGGCGAGATCGAGAAGCTGCATGCCAAGGGTACGAGCTACGACGATATCGCCGTGTTCTACCGCACCAACGCCCAGTCGCGTATCCTCGAAGATATGTTCCTGCGCGCGGGCGTGCCCTACAAGATCGTCGGCGGCACGCGATTCTTCGACCGCGCCGAGATCCGCGATGTCATGGCCTATCTCAAGATGATCGTGAACCCGGCCGACGAGATGAGCGTCAAGCGCGTCATCAACACGCCGCGCCGCGGCATCGGCTCCACTTCGATCCAAAAGATTGAGCAGCTGGCACGCGACAACCGTTGCTCGTTCTTCCAGGCCTGCGAGATCGCAACAGCCGAGACGGGCATGTTTAGTGCCAAGGTGCGCAACGGCCTGTCGAGTTTTGTGGCGCTGGTGCGCGAGGGCCGTCGCATGGACGGCGAG